>VBCJ01000185.1 GCA_005884335.1 Betaproteobacteria bacterium
TTCCAGGAACTTGAGCATGTCATTGCCCGTGAGGAAGACGGGCTTCAAGGCCTGCTTCTCCATGTAGTCCTTGTATTCCGAGGTCTGCGTCAGCTTCCTGAACAGATCGACGTAGAACGCGGTCTGGTCGGGCGTCACCTTGCCCGGCAGGAACATGGCGCGAAGCATCAGATACTGCACGTCGATGCCTTCGTCCTTGCAGGTCGGGATATCGTTCCAGGATTGCGTGTCCGTGACTTTGGTCTTGTACTGCATGCGCTCCTTGTCGAACACGCACAGCGCGCGCACCTGGCCGGCGCGCCAGACTTCGAGATTCTCGGAAGGGTTGTTGACGTTCGACTGGGTGTGGTTGCCGACGAGCTGGGTCGCCGCCTCGCCGCCCGACTTGTACGGCAGGTACGCGAACTTGGCGCCGGTCCTCTTCTCGAGGAAGACGGTGAGGACATGGTCCTCGCGCTTGGAGCCGGTGCCGCCCATCTTGAAGGGCGGATTGGCGGCCTTGGCGGCCGCGATGAATTCCTTCACGTTCTTGTGCGGCAGCGTGGTGTTGTCCCACAGCACGAACTGGTCGAGCGCGATGACCGAAACCGGCGTGAGCTCGCGCCAGTTGAACGGGATCTTGGCCGAGAGCGGCAGCATGTAGATGAGCGAATAGGCGATCAGGACCTTGTGCGGGTCGCCGGCGCCCGACTTCATGTAGATCAGCGCCTCTGCGCCCGACGCCCCGCCCTTCAGGGAGACGACCATCGGCTGTTTCATCAGGTTGTTCTTCTGGATGGCGGCCTGCATCATCCTCGCCATCTGGTCGGAGGCGCCGCCCGCGCCCGCGGCGACGACGATCTCGACCGGCTTGGTCGGTTCCCATGCGAAGGCCGGCGCTGCCGTCAGCGCCAACAACGCAAGCGTGCTCCATTTTGCGAATTTCATGAGTCCTCCTCGGGAAAAAGCCCCGCGTGTATCCGCGGATGCTGTAGGCAATTCAAGCCGCCTTGCGCGGGGCCGCCCGCGCGCTCTCGGCAAGGTGATCGAGCGCGGCGAGCACGCCGCCCTTCTTGTGCGGAACGTTCGCGAGCGCGAGGCCCATCTCGATGCCGGCGAGGGTGCCGGCGAGCATCAGGTCGTTGAAGTCGCCGAGGTGCCCGATCCGGAATACTTTCCCCGCGAGTTTCCCCAAACCGGTGCCGAGCGACATGTCGTAGGCTTCGAGAATGATCTTGCGCAGCGCGTCGGCGTCGTGGCCGGCGGGCATCATCACCGCGGTGAGCGAGTTCGAATACTCCTCGGGCACCGCGCATAGGACCTCTAGGCCCCAGGCGCGCACCGCGCGCCGCGTGCTCTCCGCGTGGCGCGCATGGCGGGCGAAGACGTTTTGCAGGCCCTCCTCCTCGAGCATCGCGAGCGATTCGCGCAGGCCGTAGAGCAGGTTGGTCGCCGGCGTGTAGGGGAAATAGCCTGTCTTGTTGTTGGAAAGCATCTCGTCCCAAGCCCAATAGGAGCGCGGGAGTTTCGCCGATTGCGACGCCTTGCGCGCCTTTTCGCTCACGCAATTGAACGACAGGCCGGGCGGCAACATCAAGCCTTTCTGCGAGCCGGCGACGGTGACGTCGACGCCCCACTCGTCGTGGCGGTAGTCGATCGAGGCGAGCGAAGAAATCGTGTCGACCATGTAGAGCGCGGGGTGTCCCGCCGCGTCGATCGCCTTGCGTATCGCTGCGATGCGGCTCGTCACGCCCGTGGAAGTCTCGTTGTGCACCACGCACACGGCCTTGATGCGCTGCTCGCGGTCCTCCCTGAGCCTCGCCTCGACCGCAGCCGGGTCGACGCCGCGGCGCCAGTCGGTGGGGACGAGGTCGACCGAGAGGCCGAGCTTGGTCGCCATCTTGTGCCACAGCGAAGCGAAATGCCCGGTCTCGAACATGAGCACGCGATCGCCGGGCGAGAGCGTGTTGACGAGCGCCGCCTCCCAGGCGCCGGTGCCCGAAGCGGGATAGATCACGACGGGCGCCCTGGTCTGGAACACGGCCTTGAGGCCTTCGAGGATCTCCAGCCCCATGGGGCCGAACTCGGGGCCGCGATGATCCGTCGTGGCGCGGTCGATCGCGCGCAGAACCCGGTCGGGCACGTTGGTGGGCCCGGGGATCTGCAGGAAATGGCGTCCGCTCCGGTAGGGCATGACTTGCTCGCTCATCGTGGAAGGACGGTTAGTTTATCGGAAAAGCTCCCGGCCTCCATGATCTAGCTCAAGGCTGCGGTATCATGGAGCACGCGGTTCGAAGGAAATCCCATGGCGCTCAGCATCGACATCATTTCCGACGTGGTCTGTCCCTGGTGCTTCATCGGCAAGAAGCGGTTGGAATCCGCGCTCGAGCTGTACCGGGCGCGCAAGCCCGCGGCCGCGGCGCCTCAGGTCACTTACCATCCCTTCGAGCTGAACCCGGACGTGCCGCGTGAGGGCGTCGCCCGCGCCGATTACATCGCGAAGAAATTCGGCGCGCGCGGCTACAGCGCTCACGATCGCCTGGTGCAGGCGGGCAAGCCGCTCGGCATCGCCTTTGCCTTCGACAAGATCGAGCGCCAGCCCAACACGCTCGCCGCCCACGCACTGATCGAATCGGCGCGGCGGCACGGCGTTCAGGCCGCAGTGAAGGAGGCGCTGATGCAGGCTTTCTTCGTCGACGGCCTGGATCTCACCGATACTGAGACTCTGGTCCGCGTCGCCTCGCAGGCAGGGCTCGAGCGCAAGGAAGCCGAAGCCGCCATTGCCGACGAGGAACTGCGCCGCGCCGTCGCCGAAGAGGAAGAGAATGCACGCCGCATGGGCGTGCAGGGCGTGCCGTTCTTCATCTTCAACAGCCGGCTTTCCGTCGAGGGAGCGCAGCCGCCCGAGGTGCTGCTCGACGCGATGCTCGAGGCCGAGAAGGAATCCGCCGCCGCGTGACGCATGGACCGCGCGCCTTCGACGGTCTCCCCCGTTTCATTTCATCCGCGCTCGGGCGATAGCGCGCTCGCGGCCCGCTTGCGGCGCGAGATCGAAGGCGAGGTCCTGTTCGACCCCGCTAGCCGCGGCCGCTACTCGACCGACGCCTCGATCTATCAGATCGACCCGGTGGGCGTGGTCGTGCCGAAGACCGAGCAGGACGCGAAAATCGCGCTGCAGATCGCAGTCGAGGAGGGCGTCCCGATCCTGCCGCGCGGTGCGGGCAGCTCGCAATGCGGCCAGACGGTGGGCGCCGCGCTCGTCATCGACCACAGTAAATTCCTCGACAGCATCGTTTCCTTCGACAAGGAGGCCGCCACTGCCGTGGTGCAGCCCGGGGTCGTGCTCGACAGCCTGAACGCGCACCTGCGGCGGCACGGGCTGTGGTTCCCGGTGGACGTGTCCACGAGCGCGCAGGCCACGCTCGGCGGCATGGCCGGCAACAACTCCTGCGGCTCGCGCTCGATCCGCTACGGCAACATGGTGCACAACGTGCTCGGCATCGAGGCGCTGCTCGCCGACGGCAGCGAGCACCACTTCGGCGCGGTGCCGGCCGATATTTCGCGGCTTTCGGGCGAAGCGCGCTACGTCGAGCTCGCGAAGAAGGTGAGCGCCATCGCGGAGCGCGAAGCCGGCGAAATCGAGGCGCGCTGGCCGAAGGTGCTGCGGCGCGTGCAGGGATACAACCTGGATTTCGTGAAACCCCGCGGCGAATGGAACTTCGCGCAGCTCCTGGTCGGCTCCGAAGGCACGCTCGCGTACTCCAAGCGGATCCATCTGAAGCTCTCGCCCCTGCCCCGGTTCAGGACCCTGGGCGTGTGCCATTTCCGCACCTTCCGGCAATCGATGGACGCTCCGCAGCACATAGTCGAGCTCGCACCGAGCGCGGTCGAGCTGGTGGATCGAACGATGATCGGCCTCGCCCGCGGCAACCCCGCGTACCGCGCGGTCGTGGAGAAATTCGTCCGGGGGGATCCCGACGCGATCCTGCTGGTCGAGTTCGCAGGAGACGATCGCGACGGGCCGGCTGACAAGCTCGAGCAGCTCTCCGCGCTCATGGCCGACCTCGGCCATCCGGGCAGCGTGATCCGCATCATCGACGCCGCGCTGCAGCGCGAAGTGTGGGAAGTGAGAAAGGCGGGCCTCAACATCATGATGTCGATGAAAGGCGACGGCAAGCCCGTCTCCTTCATCGAAGACTGTGCCGTGCCGCTCGAAAATCTCGCCGAGTACACCGATTCCCTGACGCAGGTCTTCCGCAAGCACGGCACCGAAGGCACCTGGTACGCGCACGCCTCGGTCGGAACGCTGCACGTGCGGCCGATCCTCGACATGAAGAAAGACGGCGCGAAGAAAATGCGGGCGATCGCCGAGGAAGCCTGCGCGCTGGTGAAAAAATACAAGGGCGCCGCCTACTCGGGGGAGCACGGCGACGGCCTGGTGCGCTCGGAGTGGATCGAGCCGATCATCGGTTCGCGCCTCGCCGCGGCGCTCGCCGAGATCAAGGACCTTTTCGATCCGAAGGGGCTCTTGAACCCGGGAAAGATCGTGCGGCCGTCGAAGCAGGACGACCGGACGCTTTTCCGGTTCAAGCCGGGATATGCGGCCGAGCGCCTGGATACCGCGCTCGACTGGAGCGAATGGAGCGTGCCGGGCGCGGCGAGCGAGGGTTTCGCGGCGGCGGTCGAGATGTGCAACAACAACGGGCACTGCCGCAAGTTCGACGCCGGAACGATGTGCCCGTCTTTCCGCGCGACCGGCGACGAGCGGCACCTCACTCGCGGGCGCGCCAACTCGCTGCGCCTTGCGCTCTCCGGCCAGCTCGGGCCCGACGCATTCACCTCGGACGAGATGTACGAGACGCTGGATCTCTGCGTGTCCTGCAAGGGCTGCAGGCGCGAGTGCCCGACCGGCGTGGACATGGCGAAGATGAAGATCGAATTCCTGCATCACTATCACGCCCGCCACGGCTATTCGCTGAAGGACAAGCTGATCGCCTACCTTCCGCGCTACGGCCCTCTGGCCTCGCGCTTCCCGCGGACAGCGAACGCGGTCCAGACGATGGGCAAGCGCGTTTTCGGCTTCGCAGCCCAGCGCTCCCTGCCGAAGTGGCGCCGCTCGTTCCTCGCCTCGCTGCGCCGATCGAGCAGCCACGGGAAGGCCGGCGAGGTCGTGCTCTTCGTCGACACGTTCAACAACTACTTCGAGCCGGAAAACGCACGCGCCGCGCTCGCCGTGCTCGACCGGGCCGGCTACGGCGTGCATATCGCAAGGGCAGGCGACGCCAGCAACGAAAATGCGCGGCCGCTGTGCTGCGGCCGCACTTTCCTCGCGGCGGGAATGGTCGAGCAGGCGAAGGCCGAGGCGCAACGGGTGCTGGCCGCGCTCGAGCCCTACGTGGGACGCGGCGTCGATGTCGTCGGCCTCGAGCCTTCCTGCCTTCTGACCCTGCGCGACGAATTCAAGGCGATGCTCCCGGGCGGCGAGACCGACGCGCTCGCGAACGCAGCGCTGCTCTTCGAGGAGTTCCTCGCGCTCGAGCACGAAGCCGGCCGCCTCCCGCTCAAGCTCAAGCCGCTCCCCGAAAAACGCGCGCTCGTGCACGGCCACTGCCACCAGAAGGCCTTCGGCGCGATGCCCGCCGTGCAGAGGACCCTGTCGCTCGTTCCTGAGCTGAAGGTCGAGACGATCGAGTCCTCCTGCTGCGGCATGGCCGGAAATTTCGGCTACGAGGCCGGGCACTACGCCGTATCGATGAAAATGGCCGAGCTCGCGCTGCTTCCCAAGATCCGCACGGCGGGCGAGGACACGCTCCTCGTCGCCGACGGCACCAGCTGCCGCCACCAGATCGCCGACGGCGCGGCGCGGCAAGCCGTGCACGTCGCGCAAGTGCTCGCGCGCGCGCTGGCCTAGGGCGCGCCGCGCGCGATGGTCCTCGAAGGCGCCGAAGCGGCGCTTGCGCTCGCGCCGATCGCTTTCGCAGCCGGCTTTATCCAGGGCCTCACGGGCTTCGGCTCGGCCCTCGTCTCGATTCCGCTCGCGACGTTCTTCGTCCCACTGCCTTTCGCGCTCGCGGTGTTCGCAGTCGTTGACTTCGCCAACGGCCTGCGGCTGGGGCTGGAGAATCCGAAGAACGCGATCCTCGGCGATGTCGCGCGCATGGTTCCGCTCATGATCGTGGGGATCGTCACGGGCACGACGCTGCTCGTCAACCTTCCACGCAACGCGTCGCTCATCGCGCTCGGCGCTTTCGTCCTCGCCTACGCGATCTACAGCCTCTCACGGCGCGCCGCCGCAGCCACGGTGAGCCGCCATTGGGCGTTTTTCGCCGGCTTCTGCGGCGGCCTCTCGGGGACCTTGTTTGGCGCCGGGGGCCCGCCTTACGCGATCTATCTCTCCCACCGCCCCTTGAGCAAGGAGCAGTTCCGCGCGACCATGACCCTCACCACCATCTTCAGCATCGGGCTGCGGCTGGTCGCGTTCGCGGTGACGGGGCTGCTCATGCAGGACGGGGTGTGGCTCACCGCGGCCGCTGCGATCCCGGCCGGGCTATTTGCGGTCTACATCGCCTCGCGGGTATTCCGCGTGATCTCGCGCGAGATGGTGATGCGCGCGGTGGGGATCCTGCTGCTCGCGAGCGGCGCGTCGCTCATCGCGCGCGGGCTCGGTTGAGGTCTTTTCAGGCGGGGATGTCGGGATCGAGTTGTCTCTCGATCCAGGAGATCTGGTCCTTGAGGAGAAGCTTGCGACGCTTCATGCGAGTGAGGGCGAGCTGGTCGTGGGAGGGGTCGTCGGCGATCCGGTGAATTGCGGTGTCCAGGTCCCGGTGCTCGAGCTGCAGCTCGTGCAACCGCTGCCTCATCTGCGCCTGCATCTGTTCGTCCCTCGTTTCGACCATGGCACGCTTTTATTTTAGACCTTTTGCGGCCTGCGCCAAGTCCAAACGAGCATGCCGATGCCGAGTGCGATCATGGGCGCCGACAGCCACTGGCCCATGGACAGGTTGAGCGCAAGAAGGCCAAGAAAATCATCGGGCTCGCGAAAGTATTCGGCCGTGAAACGGAACACCCCATAACCGAGGAGGAAGGCCCCCGACACGGCTCCCGCGGGCCGCGGTTTTGCCGAATAGATCCACAGGATCACGAAGAGGAGCACCCCTTCGAGGGCGAACTGGTAGAGCTGCGAGGGGTGGCGCGGGAGCGGCCCCGCGCCGCGGAACAGCATCCCCCAGGGCACATCGGTGACCCGGCCGGGAAGCTCGCCGTTGATGAAGTTACCGAGCCTTCCCGCAGCAAGCGCGAGCGGGGCCAGAGGCGCGAAGAAATCCGTGACCTCGATCCAGCGCAGGCCGTGCTTTCGCGCGACCCACCAGATCGCGAGCAGCACGCCGAGGAACCCGCCGTGGAAGGACATGCCGCCTTGCCAGACCGCGAAGATCTCCAGCGGATGGGAGAAATAATACGCGGGCTTGTAGAAGAGCACGTAGCCGAGCCTGCCGCCGAGCACCACGCCCAGCACGCAGAAAAACAGCAGATCATCGAGAGTCGGGACGGTGACCCGCCCCGACATCGCGCGCGCGATGCGCAAGCGTCCGAGCCCGTAGGACACAGCGAAGCCGACGAGATACATGAGCCCGTACCATCGGATCGCGATCGGGCCGAGCGAAATCGCGACCGGATCGAAGTTCGGATGGACGAGCATGGCGGGCTGCGGCGCGCTTTCAAGTAAA
>VBCJ01000186.1 GCA_005884335.1 Betaproteobacteria bacterium
CAGGCGCTCGCTGGACAGATCGGCGCCTGCGGCAAGCAACCCGTTCGGATCCTTGAGCGCCGAGCGGACCGGCGGGAAGGGCGTGTCGCGCTCCAGCCAGGGAATCATCGCAAAGGGCTGTGAGGGTGGAAGTGCGTTTCTCCAGTCCCCAGTTCTAGCATTTGACTTGTTGTTTGCAGTATTCGGTCAGCTCGCTCACGATGGAGCGGCCTTCAACGGTGGTCTTCGGATGGCCGCCGTAATCGAGAGCGAGACGGAATTCGTACTTGCTGAAAAACTCGTTGAAAAGCTCCCCGCCCAGGGTTCCGACCGCGTACAGGCCGTCGTTCTCCGGGTCATACTCGAGGAGAATCGCCGCGAGCGGCTGCGGCGCCGGGCCCGCCACCACTTTCGCGCCTTCGGCGGGATCGTACTGGCTGTGCTCGGAGCAGCAGTGGATCACCTGCGCGAACCTGCTCCCGGCCGATTTCTCGCCGCGGTAACTGATGAAGCTGATCTCGCGGGTGGGGTAGGTGAGGCGATGCGCGCAGATCGCGGAATAGGCGACGATGCTGTGTTCCGCGCCCACGCCGCCGGGCCACTCGTAGGTCTCTTCGTTTGCGGTTTTCAGTTGGGCGAAAGGCTTGGTCGGCTTGCCGAGGTTCAGCAGAAAGCACGGGGTTCCGGCAAACGGGTAGTGAAAGATGAAATTCCGGTTTGCCGGCAGCGCGCGCGCCCTGAGAGGCCGGCCTGCGGGGTCGACGAGCCGCGCGCGGGCATAGAAGCGCGGGCTCGCGTGCGCAGGCGTCGCGGGCAGCGTAGCGGCGAGCGCCGAGGCGGCGCAGGCGAACATGAAATTGCGTCTTCGCATGGGTGCTGCCATCTAAGCCCAGTCGGTCGGTCGTGTCAACCGGCGGCGGCGGGGGCGGGCGGTGAGCCGATGATTTCCCGCTCCATCATTTCGGGGGCAGGATTTCGCCCGCGTGGAAAGAGAACGATCCCGCCTTGCGGTCGGCGTAAAAGTGACGCAGCGTCTCGGAGACCGTGCGGAAAGCGATTTGCTTCCAGGGAATCTCGCCCTCGCGGAACAGCCCGACTTCCAGCGTTTCTTCGCCTGGGGCGAAGTCGCCGTCGAGAAGCCGGGCGCGGTAGAAGACGTGCACCTGGTCCACGTGCGGCACGGATAGGAGCGCGAACACCTCGACCAGCTCGACGCGCGCCTTTGCCTCCTCCAGGGTTTCCCGCAGCGCGGCCTGCGCGATGGTCTCGCCGAGCTCCATGAATCCCGCGGGGAGCGTCCACAGCCCGTAGCGCGGCTCGATTGCGCGTTTGCACAACAGGATCCGGCCCTCCAATACCGGGATCGTGCCGACCACGACCAGCGGATTTCGATAGTGAATGGTCCCGCAGTTGTCGCATATGTGGCGAGGGAGCGAATCGCCGGGCGGCACGCGCAGCGCCAGCTTGGCGCCGCACTTGGAGCAAAAATTCAGCGGAGGGAAAGGCATGCTCGCGCTCAGGATACCGGGCGCCGGAGCAGCCCCGGGAGCTCGTCAAGGCTCTTGATGACGTGATCCGGAGCGGCGCCGAGCTCGTCGACGGGTGTGCCGCCGCGGTTGATCCAGAAGGTGCGAAAGCCGAAGGACTTCGCCCCGCACGCGTCCCAGCAGTTGCTCGAAACAAAGCCGATCGCCGTCTTCGGCACCCGCAACCTCTGCGTCGCCAGCCGGTACACGGCGGGAGCGGGCTTGTAGATTTTTTTCTGGTCGACGCTGATAAGCGTCCCCATCAGGCCGCGAAGCCCGGCATTCGCCACCAGCGGGCGCAACATCGCCGGCGAGCCGTTCGAGAGAATCGCGAGTTTGAGTTTCGAATCCTTGAGCGCGGCGAGGGCGCCGCGGACCTCGGGGAAAGTCGAGAGCTTCAGATAGGCGCCCATGAGGGCGCGACGGCGCTCTTCGTCGAGCTGGAGTCCGAGCGCGGCGCAGGCGTAGCGCAGGCCGGCTTCGGTGATCCGCGCAAAATCCTCGTAGCGCCGCATCAGACTGCGCTGCCAAGTGTATTCGAGCTGCTTGGCGCGCCAAAGCTGGCTCAAGGCGGCGCCCTTCCCCGGCCAAATCTGCTCGCACAGCTCGACCAGCGAGTGCACGTCGAAGAGGGTGCCGTAGGCGTCGAACACCAGGGCCCTGAGGGATCGGGGCCGCACCATGCTCCGCGCGGTGGGCTTTGAAGGCATCGGGGGAGTATAGACGACCGGGTCTCTCATATCGTCCATAATGGCGCACGTGATGGACGGTCCGCGCACTGCGTTTCCGCTCCGCCCGTGCCTGGTTCTGTGCGGGCTGATGGTTTCCGCTCCTTTCCTCCTTCCGTACCATTACTTCCCTTTTCCGACTTTCTACACCGAGTGGTCCGCCTTCGTCATCGGATTGGCGGCGCTCGGTGTGATGGGCCTGGCCCCGTCCCGGCACGCGGTTCCGGTGCCTGCCATGTCCCCCGGCTTGTTCGCGCTTACCGCCGTGCTGGTCGTTCAGGTGGCGCTCGGCCAAGTGGCCTACCCGCTGCGCAGCGCCTTGGGGGCCCTCTATTCGATCTGGGCCGCGTTGATCGTGATGCTGGGCGCGTGGCTGCGCAGCGAGATGGGTGAGAACACCGTTTCGCATTCTCTCCAGTGGTGGCTCGCCATCGCGGGCGCGCTGGTGGCGGCGAGCGGTTTTTTTCAGATCTACCACACGCCGCTGCCCGCCGGCATGACTTTGGTGTCGCCGCCAAATACCGCGATGTTCGGAGTCATCGGTCAGCAGAACAATTTCGCAAATTATCTCGGTGCGGCGTTGCTTTCAGTCGCGTTTCTGTATTCGCGCAAGGCTTTGGGGGCGAGTCCGGCGCTGCTCATGGCCCTGCTCATGTCGACGGGCATGGCCTTGTCCGGTTCGCGTTCTTCCTGGGCTTACATGCTCGTCAATGTCGCCGTGGTCCCGCTGCTGTACCGCACCGGCAGCCCCGAGGAGGCCAAGAGGATCTTCCGCTTCGTGCTGTTTGCGTTGATGGTCTTCGTGTTGGTCCAGTTCATGAACCTGCATACCGACGTGTTCACGGGGCCTGAAGGCAAGGCGAGTTCCTCCGGGCAGCGCCTGATGCTGGAGAAAAACCTCGAGATCAGCGGGACGGGGCGGGGCCAGCTCTTCCTGTATGCGTGGCTGATCTTTCTTTCCCACCCCGTCCTTGGCGCCGGATTCGGCGAATATGCCTGGCGCGCATTCGAATTGGCTATGGACTTGCCGGGTTTCGTGCCTGCGGGTATCGACCGCCACAGCCACAACCTGTTCCTGCAGCTGCTCGCCGAAACGGGCATCGTGGGCCTGCTCTGCGTAGCCGTTCCGCTGGCGTCGTGGTTCTACCGGATGGGATGGCGCCCTCTTACCCCCGCCCGATGCTGGGCGCTCGGGGTCCTCGCGATCATAGGGCTCCACAGCATGCTCGAATTTCCCCTATGGCACGCAGACTTCCTGGGCGTGTTTGCCCTGCTCTTCGGATTCGTATCGCCGGCTTTTGCGGCCATCGACCTGAACCGGGTGCGCCGGGGATTTTTTCTGATCGTTCTGGTTTCGGGAGGCTTGACGGCACGAGGCGTGTGGTCCGACTACCGCGAGTTCGAGGAGTGGTATCTGAAGCTGGAAGCAAAGGGCAAGCGAGGTGATCCGTTCGACGGCAGGGACTTCGAAACCCTGTTGGCGTTCCAGGAGAAGGGGTCGTTCTTCGCACCTTATTTCGAGCGCTTGCTGACCGAGGCGACGGAACTCGACGAACGCGACCTCGACGACAAGCTCGCGCTCAACACCCAGGTGATGCGGCTCTACCCCGTGCCTTCGGTGGTGCATCGCCAGATCGTGCTGCTCGCGCTTGCCGGACGCGGCGGCGACGCGGCGCGCACCTTGCGCGGCGCAGTCAGGGTCTACCCGGAATTTACCCGGTATTGGCTCCCCAAGTTGGACGATCTCGCGCGCGAACAGCCGGCGCGTTTCGCGGGCCTGCTCGCTTCCGCGCGCGCTCAACTCGCTGGATCCAAACCGGACGCCGAGTTTGCGCCTTTGCCGGGAAAGCGGTAACGTTGCCCGCGACGACAACCTGAAGTCGCCCTCCAGCGGTGACGGGAGCGAAGGATCGTGGCCGAGGCAATCAGAACCAAGCGTCCCGAGCGTATACGGCTCGGCGACCTGCTCCTGCAACAGAAGCTCATCTCGCAGGACCAGCTCAAGGGGGCGCTCGAGGATCAGAGCCGCTCGGGTCGAAAGCTGGGCCGGGTGCTGATCGAAAGCGGATATCTTTCGGAGGACCAGATCGGCGAGGCGCTCGCCCGCCAGCTCGGTGTCCCGTTCATCAACCTGAAGTACTACAACTTCAATTCCGCGGTGACCCGCAAACTGCCCGAAGCCCAGGCACGGCGTTTCCGCGCGCTTTTGCTCGAGGAGCAGGACGACTCGGTGCTGGTCGCGATGGTCGATCCCACCGACTTGTTCGCCTTCGATGAGATCTCGCGTCTCACCCGCAAGGAAGTCAACATCGCGGTCGTGTCAGAAACGATGCTTCTGCAGACAGTCGATCGGATCTATCGGCGCACCGACCAGATCAGTTCCCTTGCCAAGGAGCTGGGCGAGGATCTGGGCGATGTCGTGGACTTCGGAACCCTCACCCTGGGCGCCGAGGATGCTCCGGTCGTCAAACTGCTTCAGACGATGTTCGAGGACGCGGTCCAGGCACGAGCATCCGATATTCACATCGAACCGCATGAGCAGGGGCTGCACATCCGCTTCCGAATCGACGGCCTATTGCAGCCGCAGACCGAGACCGACGCCAAGATATCCGCGGCGGTCGCGCAGCGACTCAAGCTGATGTCGGGGCTCGATATCTCCGAGCGGCGACTTCCGCAGGACGGCCGCTTCAACGTCAAGGTCAGAGATCATCCGATAGACGTACGCATTTCCTCCATGCCGACGCAGTACGGCGAGACGATCGTGATGCGCCTGCTTCATCGCGCCGGAGGCCTGCATCAGCTCGACGATCTCGGCATGTCGCCGGAGATGCTCCAGCGTTTCAGCAGTGCCATCCACCGTTACACCGGGATGGTGCTCGTGACCGGACCCACCGGCAGCGGCAAGACGACCACCTTGTATGCGGCGCTGAACGAACTGAACAAACCGGATTGCAAGATCATCACGGTGGAAGATCCAGTTGAATACCGTCTCGACGGCTTGAACCAGGTCCAGGTCAACGAGAAGATCGAGCTTACGTTCAGCCGCGTGCTGCGTTCGGCTCTGCGCCAGGACCCGGACGTGATCCTGATCGGGGAGATGCGCGATGTCGAGACGGCGCAAATCGGTCTGCGCGCCGCCATCACGGGCCACATGGTGCTGTCGACGCTGCACACTCGCGACGCGGCGAGCGCGCCGCTGCGGCTGGCCGACATGGGTGTGCCGCGCTATATGGTCGCCTACTCGCTCCAGGCGGTCGTGGCGCAGCGCCTGCTCCGCGTCAACTGCGAATCCTGCAACAAGCCGCGCCAACCCGACGCGCAGGAAGTGCAATGGCTGCGCACCGTCGGGTGCGATCCGGCCGCCGGGCGGATCATGGCAGGGAGCGGCTGCCAGCACTGCAACGGCAGCGGTTATGCGGGGCGAATCGGGATCTACGAAATGCTCGAAATGGACAACGAGCTCGCGGCGCTTGCCAACTCGGACGACCCGGGCCGCTTCATCGCGGCAGCCGAGCAGCGGATGGCCGGTCAGATGTTGCGGGACCGTGCGGCCCGGCTTGCGCTCACCGGCAAGACCACGGTTTCCGAAGCCATGCGCGTGACCGCGCAGCTCGAAGACTAGCGCCGCTCGCGTGCCCTTCTTCGCCTACACGGGCCGCAACGCCAGAGGAGAACTGGTGCGCGGAGTGCTCGAGAACTCCGACTCGGGCGCGGTCGCGGACCAACTCCTCACAACCGGCGTGTCCCCGATAGACATCAGTCCTGCGTCCGGCCCGAAGGCGCTCGCCGGAGAGGGATGGCTGCGGCGGCTGAGCACGGAGCGGGTGACGCTCGAGGACATGCTGCTTTTCAGCCGGCAGATGTACACGCTTCTCAAGGCCGGAGTTCCCATACTCAAATCCTTGGCCGCGCTGCAGGAGTCCGCGACCCGGGTCGGGTTTGCGAACATGCTGCAGGACGTGCGCGCCAGCCTGGACAGCGGCAGAGACCTTTCTAGCTCGATGCGCAGGCACCCCAAGGTGTTCGGGCCGTTCTACATCAGCATGGTGCGCGTGGGCGAGCTGACCGGAGCGCTTGAAGAGATCTTCCTCAGGCTCTTCAACCACATCGAGTTCGAAAGGGAAATCAAGGACCAGGTTGCCCAGGCGCTGCGCTATCCGATTTTCGTAATCGTCGTGATGGGCGTCGCCATCGTCATCGTCAATATTTTCGTCATTCCCGCCTTTGCCCGGATTTTTGCGAGCTTCAAGGCGGAGCTGCCGCTGATGACGCGGGTGTTGCTCGGATTTTCGGATTTCATGGTGGAGTACTGGCCGGCGCTGCTGGGTATCGCTGCCGGCGCCTACGTAGCGTTCCGCGTCTGGGTCGGCACCCCCGCTGGCCGCTACAGTTGGGACCGGATGAAGCTTCGCATCCCGATCGCGGGCAAAATCGTCCTCAAGGCGACCCTGGCCCGGTTTGCGCGCTCGCTGTCGATCGCTCTGAAGAGCGGTGTGCCGATTGTGCAGGCCCTGTCGGTGGTGGAGCAGGTCGTCGACAACGCGTATGTGGGGCAGCGAATCGAGCAGATCCGCGACGGGGTCGAGCGCGGCGAAAGCCTGCTGCGCACGGCGGTGACCACCGGAGTGTTCACTCCCGTGGTGCTGCAGATGATTTCGGTGGGCGAGGAAGCGGGCGAGCTGGACGAGCTGCTGCGCGAGGTGGCCGAAATGTATCAGCGCGAAGTCGAATACGAGCTGAAGACTCTCTCGTCGCAGATCGAGCCCATCCTGATCGTGCTGCTCGGCGTGCTGGTGCTGATACTCGCGCTGGGCGTATTCCTCCCCATGTGGGATCTGGGGCGAGCTGCCCTTTCGGGCGGGAACCGTTAGAGTCGCGATGCCGAGTTCAGGGTCGCGCAAGCACCGATGCGCCAGCCCGGGCTTTACCCTGATCGAGCTGATCGTCGTCGTCTGCATCGTTGCACTTTGCGCGGCGCTGTTGCTCGACCGGCTGCGTTTCTACCAGGAAGCCGCGGAAAAAGCGGTCATGGAATACACCGTTGCCACGGTCAAGAGCGCGTTGCAGCTGCGGGTCGCGGTCATGCTCGTGCGCGGCGAAGAAAAAAATATCGGCGCGCTCGCCCGTGCCAACCCGGTGGATTGGTTGATGGAGCCCCCGGTGGGCTACCGCGGAGAGTTCCGCGCGCCGCAACCCGCGGTGCCGCGGGGAAGCTGGTATTTTGACGCGACCAGGAACGAACTGGTGTACGTTCCCAACCTCGACGCTCACCTCGAGCGCCTGGCGGACGGAAGCAAACGGCTCCGCTTTCGAGTGCAACTGAGCTTCGAGCCGGCAGAGCCGGATTCTGAACGCAGGCGATTCGCCGGAATGCGGGTCGAGCCGGTGACGCCCTACACCTGGTTTTACAGGCAATAGGCATGAGAATTGCGTTCGATCCCGGTGACTCAACTCTATCCGAGCAGTACGGGTGGGACAACTGTGAACTGGGTCACCTCCCGGCTGGGTCCGGAGGGGAACCCCAACCAGCTTCAGGGAAATAGGCGATAGAATTTGGATTAGCGTTATAAGCTGTCAAATGTTCTAGGGAAACAATCTTGGAGGAAGCAAAAGTGACGAAAGAAACTCGTGGCTTCACGCTGATCGAGCTAATCGTGGTGATCTTGATCCTCGGCATCCTCGCGGCCATCGCGGCTCCCAGGTTCATCGATCTGACCGGGCAGGCCCGCATAGCCGCGTTGAACGGCTTGCGCGCTGCAGTCAGTTCCGCCGCAACGCTGGCGAACGCGCTGACGGTCGCCCAGGGGAACAGCGCCAACCAAGCTATCACTGTCGAAGGGTCCCCCGTGCTGATGACCAACTACTACCCGTCCTCGGCCAGCGGTGGAATCGATGCGGCAGTGCGCTTCGATGCCGCGACCTTCAGCACTGCGGCCCCCGCGATGACTTTCCGGGTCACCGCCGCGCCGACTCCGGCGAGCTGCGCTTTCCTCTACACCGCCGCGCTGTCCACGACCCAGCCCGCGAGCGTCGCGACGGCGACGACCACCGGCTGCTGACCGGCGGCGGGTCGTCCGATGATTCCTGACAGAGCTTGAAGCAAATTCGCGATAGTATT
>VBCJ01000293.1 GCA_005884335.1 Betaproteobacteria bacterium
CGCCTCACCAGGATCGTCTTGCACAGGTTCCGGCAGTTTAGGATCCGGGACGGCAAGCAACGAGATCTCCTTGTTGATCCAATCTGTACGCACTGTTTCGACACCCAGGCCAGCACGGGCCACAAGATAGGCCAGTGAACGCGGGGTGAAGTGGCAAAGGTGGTCGGCGACCACCAGGTCGAACGGCGTCTTGTCTACGTTGTTGACTTGAACGAAAAGTCGGCCGCTCGGGGAGACTCTTTCCCGCAGTCTTCGCAGCATCGAAAGCGGATCGGTAAAATGCTCCAGAGAGTGGACCAGGGTGACAAGATCAAACTGTTGGGATAACTGCTCGGGCGGCATTGTAAGAAGCCGCTCGAACCGTGGTATCGCCCTGAGCGCCCGCTCTTTCCGGTCATCCAAGTCAAGTCCGAACAGCTTCCAGTCGCCGGTGGCCGCAGAAAACGCTCCAAGCATAGCACCGCTGCCGGCGCCAACGTCGAGCAGCGCTCCGCCGTGCGGGAGAATGCCTGAATCAAGGAAACGCTGCACCAGCACCTCACAGCGGCCGCGCGGACGCCCGCTCACCGGATCGAAGACCGCCTGATCGTTGGCGGCGGATTGGTGATACATCTCGTAGTCGCGGTAGATCTCGCCAATTTCCCGCAGCCATTCCGGGTCGGTTGTTTTTTGAACCGTACCGCAGCGTTCGCATACGAAGAGCCTGCCGCCACTCGGGAACGGCTTACTGTCGGACGTCACCCTCGGAAGATCCGGAAATCCTTCGATGGCGCGCAATCCTGCCGTGTCGCAGGCCTGGCAAGCGTATCGGGACGGCGGCATTTTTCCTGGCGAATTGGCAGAGAGGCCGAGGCTTAGCTGATAAAATCGAAGCCCGCAAGCGAGCGCCGCGCAGCGGATACTTTGCAATGAAAACGCTATCTTCTCACAATGGGGAAATCGACTGCCTGGCGGAGCCCCCGTAATGGCGGTTCCCAAAATCGCGGTAATCGTGCCGAATCGCAACGACTCTCGCTATCTTCCACGTTGCATCCGCTCGATACTCGAACAGGATGACCCTCCCGACGAGCTGGTCGTCGTGGACGACCGGTCCACGGACGACAGTGTCCCCGTCATCCACTCCCTCATTTCCGGACATCCGCAGGCGCGGCTTATAGAGAACCCCGTCAACCTGGGCACGTACGGCGCAGTGGACAAAGGCCTCGAGATCGCGCGCAGCGAGTATGTCCTTTTCCTGTCGGCAAACGATTTCGTGATGCCGGGTCTGTTCGCGCGCGCAAGGTCATGCCTGGCACGGCACCCGGGCGTGGGACTGTGGTCTGCGATGGGATGGCTCGTGGACGAGGACGACCGACTCATACGTCTTCACGTTTCGCCTGTCCTCTCCCTGCGCGACGCCTATGTCTCCCCGGAGCGGTGTGCGAGGCTGGCATGTCGTCTCGGCAATTGGTTTGTCGGGCCCACGCTTATCTATCATCGCGATACGCTGGAGGCCGTCGGCAAATTCGACCCTGCTTATATGGGTCTGGCCGACCTGGTGACTGCAATGATTGTCGCGAGCCGGCGTGGGGCGGTGTACTCGCCGGTGCCGCTTGGCGCAGGCCGCCTTCACTCCGGAAGCTATCTGTTCAGAACCTTGAAAGGCACTGCAAACGTCGAGGCGATCCTCGATCGGCTGCGAGAGCGCGGGCCCCCACTCGCCCCTGGACTATTCACCAAGGGGTTCCTTGAACGCCTCGCGTTTCGTTTCCGATTTGCCGCGGTGCGTGCCGGCAGGGGCGAAGATATTTCTTCCGTAGCGACGAAGTACTCCGGCCTCCGGCATTTCGCGCTCGACGCGGTTGAGCGGCTACTGCCGCCAAGGTCCCGGCGGGTGCGCGTTGCGTTGACGTTTCTCGTTCTATGTCCCTTTGATGTTCTTCCAGCGCTCTGGAATCGGTTGCTCGGCTCTGTGGTTGTCCTACTTCTTCTGCGTTTGCGGGGACAGGCCACCTTTGCCGTTCCGCCCGGCTCAGCCGCGCGGAACGAATAGTGGTCAGCTGAAATCGCGCATGTCTCCGAGCGAGAAGAGCCGCCAGTGAAGTCCGCAAGACAACGAGTCTGCTTCGTCGTTTCTTCTCCGCTGACGATACGCGCTTTCCTTTCCTCACATATCGCCGCCCTTTCTGCGCGGTTCGACGTGAGCATTGCCGCCAATGCGGATCCGGATTCGTTCGCGGCCGAAGGCCTGAGCGCGCAGCTTTTCAGAGTTCCGATCGAGCGCAGGACTTCACCTCTGCGCGATTTGAGAGCCCTGGTAGGCCTCGTGCGGCTATTCAGGGCACACCATTACGCCCTGGTTCATTCGGTCACGCCCAAAGCCGGACTGCTAGCGATGGCGGCGGCGTGGCTCGCTCGGGTGCCGCTGCGGATTCATACTTTTACCGGCCAGGTATGGGCGACGCGCAAGGGCCCGACGCGCGCGATGCTGCGCGCGATCGATAGCCTCATCGCACGATTTGCCACGCACGTGCTGGTCGACAGCCGATCGCAGCGCGAATTCCTGATCGCGAATCGGGTGGGGGCAGCCTCGAAATCGGTGGTGCTTGCCGAGGGCTCGATCTGCGGGGTGGACGGCGAACGTTTTCGGCCCGACCGGGCGGCGAGAGGCCGCGCGCGAACCGCGCTCGGTGTGCCCGAGGACGCGGTCCTGTTCCTGTACCTTGGCCGACTGAGCCGGGACAAGGGGGTGCTCGACCTCGCCGCGGCGTTCGCCGCGCTCGCCGTGCGAAACCCTTCTGCGTACATGCTCGTCGCCGGACCGGACGAGGAAGGCCTCAGGCGGCAAATGCAAGGGCTGTTGGCCGCCTGCATGGACCGGGTGCGCTGGAGCGACCATACGGATCGGCCCGAGGACACCATGGCGGCGGCGGATGTATTCTGCCTGCCGAGCTACCGCGAAGGATTCGGTCAGGTGGCGCTGGAAGCGGCGGCAACCGGGTTGCCGGTTATCGCCTCACGCATCTACGGGATCGTCGACGCGGTCCTGGATGGGGAGACCGGGCTGCTTCATCCGCCCGCCGATGCCGACGCGCTGCGTGCGCACATGGAGACGCTGCTCCTGGAGCCCGATCTCAGACGCAAGCTCGGGGGTGCCGGACGCTCGCGCTCTCTGCGGGATTTCTCCGCCCAGCGGGTCACACAGGCCTTGGTCGAGTTCTACGCCGGCATAACGGCGAAGCTATAATCGCGCGAATGCTCAAGCGCGGTCTGGACATCCTTGCGGCTTGCGTCGGGCTCGTCGCCTTCGCGCCGGTTGTTGCCGTCGTGGCGGCGCTCGCCGCTGCCAGCACCGGCCGGCCAATCCTGTTCACCCAGACCCGACCCGGTAAAGGTGGTCGACCGTTCACGTTGTACAAATTCCGGACGATGTCGGGGACGGCCGGTGCCGCGGGCGAGTTGCTGACGGACGCGGAGCGGCTGACGGCGGTCGGCCGGTTCCTGCGGCGTTACAGTCTCGATGAGCTGCCGCAGCTCTGGAACGTTCTGCGCGGCGACATGAGCTTCGTCGGACCCAGGCCGCTGCTTGTCGAATACCTCCCGCTCTATTCAGCCGAGCAGGCCCGCCGGCACGAAGTGCGCCCCGGAATCACGGGGTGGGCGCAAGTCAGCGGCCGCAATGCGCAGTCCTGGGACGAGCGCCTGCGTCTGGACGTGTGGTACGTGGATCATCAATCCTTCTGGCTCGACCTGAGAATTCTCTGGCTTACGATCCTCAAGGTTCTGAGGTCTGAAGGGGTGAACCGACCGGGGCACGCGACCATGCCGCGCTTCACTGGCAATCGCGGCGAACCGCGAAATGGCTAAGCGGCCCGCGGTCGTCCTCATCGGAGCGAGCGGGCACGCAAAAGTCGTGATCGACGCCATCGAGCGCGACGGCCGCTACCGGATCGCGCACCTGCTCGACGACAATCGGACCCTGCACGGCAAACCCTTTTTCGGCTACAAAGTCGCAGGCGCCACCGAAAGCATCCTCGCGATGCCCGAAAAGAGAAAACCGTGGGTACTCGTGTCGATCGGCGACAATGCAGCACGCGCACGCATCGCCGCATGGCTGCGCGCGAAAGGATTCAGGTTCGCGAGCGCCGTTCATCCTGGTGCCCGTATCGGGCGCGGAGCTGTGCTCGGCGCAGGGACCGTGGTGATGGCCGGCGCGGTCGTGAACTCGGATGCCGTGGTCGGTGAAAATGTGATCGTGAACACCGCCGCCACCATAGACCACGATTGCGTGATCGGGGACGGAGTGCATATCGCCCCCGGCGCTCGCTTGTGCGGCGGCGTACGAGTGGGCGCAGGCAGTTTCATCGGTGCGGGATCAGTGCTCATTCCGGGAATTCGAGTGGGCGCGAACGCCGTGATCGGCGCCGGATCGACTCTGCTCGATCACGTATCGGACAACGCCAGGGCAGCGGGCTCCCCGGCGAGAATCGTCGCCGCATGAGCGCCCGACTCATCCCGGCGAGCTCGGAGCGTCTCGCCATCGAGGGCGGCGTGCCGGTGCGCGCAGCGCCCTTCGCCCCCTGGCCCTTCTACGCGCCGGACGAAATCGCGGCAGTCTCGCAGGTGCTCGCCTCCGGAAAGGTGAATTACTGGACCGGGGACGAGGCCCGGGCCTTCGAACGGGATTATGCCGAGCATACCGGGTGCCGCCACGCCATTGCGCTTGCGAACGGCACGACGGCGCTGGAGCTCGCTCTGTACGCGCTCGGCATCGGCGCCGGGGACGAGGTCGTCGTCCCGAGCCGCACCTTCATTGCGTGCGCGAGTTGCGCCGTCATGCGCGGCTGCACGCCGGTGTGTGCCGAAGTCGATCCCGCGAGCCAGAACCTCACCGCCGAGACCATCCGCGCGGTGCTGACTCCCCGAACGAGGGCGATCATTGCGGTGCATCTCGCGGGCTGGCCGTGCGAAATGGATTCCATCGTGGAACTCGCCCGCCAGCGCAACCTCAAAGTGATCGAGGATTGCGCACAGGCGCACGGCGCGACCTACAAGGGCCGTCCGGTGGGCTCGATGGGCGACGCGGGCGCCTTTTCGTTTTGCCAGGACAAGATCATCACCACGGGCGGCGAAGGCGGCATGCTCGTGACCAACGATGCGGCCGTCTGGGCGAAGGCCTGGTCGTACAAGGACCACGGCAAGAGCTACGACGCGATCTACAACCGGCCGGCGCCGGGACCCGGATTGTTCAACTGGATCCACGAGAGCTTCGGAACGAACTGGCGCATGACCGAAATGCAGGCTGCGATCGGGCGCATTCAGCTTCGCAAGCTCGGCGGCTGGTGCGCCGCCCGCCGACGCAATGCCGACGTCCTGACCCGGGAGCTGTCGGGCGTTCCCGCCATACGGCTGTCCGTTCCGCGAGATGGACTCGGTCACGCCTACTACGAGTACTACGCGTTCGTGCGCGCGGAGGCGCTGAAGGCCGATTGGAACCGCGATCGCATCTTGCTGGCGATCGCCTCCGAAGGGGCGCCGTGTTCGGTCGGCAGCTGCAGCGAAATCTACCTCGAGAAGGCCTTCCACGAGTCGATGCGCCCGGCTGAACGATTCAGGATCGCCCGGGAGCTCGGCGAGACCAGCCTCATGTTCATGGTGCACCCGACCCTATCCGAACCCGATATGCGTGATACCGCCCGCGCGGTTGCAAAGGTGATGCGCGCAGCCGCGCGCTGAGCGTGCAGTAGCGGGCGGCTTGTGAATGCTCCTTCGAAATGGTGAACGAGCCTGCCGAGGCAAAACGAGCGAGGGGCCGGGCTTCTCTGAGCTGGCAAACCGCGATCACGGTTCTCCATGACATCGGAGCTGCAGCGGCCAGCTGGCTGTTGGCCTATGAGCTGCGCTTCAACTTCGAGGTTTCAGGCTTCTACGCCCGCTTGATGTTCGCCGACCTCGTCTGGATCCTGCCCATCCAGGCGTTCGTCTGTTGGCGCGCCGGAATGTACAGGGGACTATGGCGCTACGCGAGCCTCACCGACCTGCGGCGCATCCTGGTGGCGGCCGGACTGGGAGCGCTCGCCGTCGCGATGCTGGTGCTGCTGTTGCAGCGCGCTTATGTTCCGCGTTCGGTCGTGGTCCTCTATCCGATCCTTCTCGCCGGACTGATGAGCGGCAGCCGCATCGCCTACCGGGCCTGGAAGGAGGGCCGCCTGGCACGGCTCGCCGCCGACGGCTCCAAGCGCGTGATCGTGCTCGGCGCCGGCGTCGCGGGCGCGAATCTGCTGAAGAGCCTGGGCCGTAGCCCGGAGTGGACGTTCATCGGACTCCTCGACGACGACCCGGCGAGGCAAGGCCGCGATATCGACGGAGTGAAGGTGCTGGGTCCGCTGGAGACCCTTTCGGAGGTCGCCGCGCGCCTCGGGGTCGAGCAAGCCATCATCGCCATGCCGGGCGCGGCGCACTCCGCCCGGCGGCGTGCGCTGGAGCTGTGCAGCCGAGCTCGAATCCGTGCGATGACGGTCCCGTCCTACGAGGACCTGATGTCCGGCCGGGTCAGTTACTCGCAGCTTCGCGCCGTCGAGCTCGATGACCTGCTCGGCCGCGATCCGGTGAGGCTCGACAGCGCCGGCCTGCGCGAGTGGTTGCGGGGTAGAACGGCGCTGGTCACGGGCGCCGGAGGCTCGATCGGCACCGAGCTTTGCCGGCAGCTTGCACAGTTCACTCCGGAGAGGCTGGTTCTCTTCGAAGCGAACGAGCTCGGCCTTTACCAGATCGAGCAGGAGTTCCTCGCGCGATTTCCCGGAGTGCCCATCGTATGCCTGATCGGCGACGTGAAGGATTCTGCACGCCTTGCGTGGGCGATGCAGACGCACCGGCCATCCGTCGTGTTCCATGCCGCCGCCTACAAGCACGTGCCGCTCATGGAAGAAGCGAACGCCTGGGAGGCGGTGCGGAACAACGCGCTCGGAACCTGGCGAGTCGCGCAGGCGGCTATAGCGCACGGGGTCGAGAAACTGGTGCTCGTCTCCACCGACAAGGCAGTCAACCCCACGAACGTCATGGGTGCGTCGAAGCGGCTTGCCGAGCTTCTGTGCCAGACTCTCGGGGCGGAAAGCACGCGTATCGTCATGGTCCGTTTCGGCAACGTGCTCGGTTCAACCGGCAGCGTCATTCCGAAATTCCGCGAGCAGATCGCCGGCGGTGGACCGCTGACGGTCACGCATCCGGACATCACGCGGTATTTCATGTCGATTCCGGAGGCCGCGCAGCTCGTGTTGCAGGCTGCCCTCATGGGAAAAGGCGGCGAGCTCTTCGTGCTCGACATGGGCGAGCCGGTGAAGATCGTCGATCTTGCGCGAGACATGATCAGGCTCTCGGGCTTTTCCGAAGCAGATATCGAAATAAAATTTACCGGCCTGCGCAAGGGGGAGAAGCTCTTCGAGGAACTGCTCGCCACCAACGAGCATACGCGCGCGACCGGTCATCCGAAGGTTCGCATCATGAGGGCGCTCGCCGCGCCCGATCCGGCGTGGGTGCGCGAAACACTGGCCTGGCTGGATGCGCCGGATACCTTGGACGACCACGCCGTCAGGGGGCAGCTTGCGCGCCTCGTGCCGGAGTACCGCCCGGCCGAGAGCCGCTGACGTGCTGGATCTCCTCAAGTTTCTCACCCACCTCGCTTTTGCAGGCACGATATTCCTCTGCTCGGTTGCTCTGACGTATGTCATGACACGCTTCGTGCGGGTGATGGACATGCCCAATCCCCGTTCTTCGCACTCCAGGCCGGTCCCGAAATCGGGCGGGATCGCTTTCGTCGCGACCTTCGTGATCGGGAGCGTGATCATCTATTTTGCCGCCGAGGTCGCGCGAATCGACGACCGCTACTTCTGGGGGTATGTGATCTCCGCCGTGCTGCTGGCGTTCGTCTCCTTCATCGATGACGTTACGCAGAAAACCTTTCTCGCGAAGATCTTCACCCAGGTGCTGTGCGTGAGCGTCGTTCTCGCCTCGGGCGTCATCATCACGAGGCTCGCGATACCGTATTGGGGCGAGGTATCGCTGGGCGGGCTGGGCTACGTGCTGACCTTCCTCTGGATCCTGGGGCTCACCAACGCATACAATTTCATGGACGGCCTGGACGGGCTGGCCGCGGGAGTCGCCGTCATCGCGGCGGGGTTCCTGTGCGCAATCGCACTTCAGCAAAAGAGCGTCTTTGTATACATGAGCTCGTACGTGCTGCTTGCGGGCGCCGCGGGTTTCCTGGTTTTCAATTTTCCGCCCGCCAGAATTTTCATGGGCGATGTGGGCAGCGCCTTCCTGGGATTTACCTTTGCGACGCTTGCCGTGATCGGTGCGAATCTCGATCTCGGCCATCTGTCCTTCTACATCGTCCCGATGCTGCTGTTTCATTTCATATTCGACACGGTCTTCACGTTTTCAAGGCGTCTGCTGCGGGGAGAGAAGGTCTATCTCCCCCACCGCACTCATCTCTATCAGCTCCTGAACAGATTAGGGTATAGCCACCGGGCAGTTTCGCTTTTTCACTACGCTGTGACGGTTGCTCAGGGCCTCGCGGCGTTCGTCTCGATCGGATTGTCCGCCGAGCGGCGGCTATTCGTATTCATCCCTTTCCTGGTGTTCAACATCGTGTACGCGCGATGGGTGCTCGGTCGCGCGAAGGCGATGCAGCTCATCTGAGATCAGCGGCCCGCCGGGAATTCAGCGAAAAGCGGGGTCAACTAAATGGGCGCGGATCAGGCGTTCGAAACCCGCCGTCGCCTGCTCGACACTCAAGTCCTTGAGATCGAGGCTGACCGGCTGCAGCAGCTCATGCGGCGCGTTCCAGGGCCGCCAGCGCTCGGGCGAGGAGTCACCGAAAAAGCACAAGATCGGCTTGCCGAGCGCCGCGGCAAGGTGCATCGCTCCGCCGTCGGCACACACCACGCAGTCGCACACAGACAGGGCGGCGATCAACCTGGAAAGCTCCTCAGTCGGGCAAGACAACAGAGGAAATTCACCGCAGCTCTCCGCAACCGCGCGAGCCTTTTCGTCATCGCCGGAATGCATTGGATTGTCGGGCTCGCCGGGGGCCCAGAGAAGCAAAAATCGCACGGCGTGCCTCTTCGCGATCGCACGAATCAGCGCCGCGAAGTTTTCTGCTGACCACTGTTGGCTGTTCTTCCGCGCGCTGATGTGCACCCCGATGACAGGGGTGCCGGGCGCCACGCGGGCAAGAGCTTGCTCGACCTCGCGGCGCTCACCGGCGTCGGGAAATACCCGGGCGGGAGGCGGCGGGCCGTTGATGCCGAGTGCCTTGAGCAAGCCGAACACCTGCTCCACCTCGTGCGCCAACGCGGAAGCGTCGTACGGCAGCGCAATGTCGGGGCGAGAGTGAGCCTTGCCGGGGTCGGCATAGCCGAGGACGTGCCGCGCGCCGATCATCCGGGCAAGGCGCAGCGAACGCGGGGCAAATCCCGACGTGGCGAGGATGGCGTAATCGAACTTTTCCTTGCGCAAGCTCACGATCAGCCGCAGTCGATTGGCGTAGACCGAAACGATCGATCGCTTCTCGCCGCGGTGTTTTCCCTTTTCATAGGCGTACACCGCGTCGACAGCGGGATTCCCGGTCAGAACGGCCTCGTTGTATGTGTTCACGAGGGCCGCGATATGTGCGCCGGGGTAGCGCTCGCGCAGCGCGGCAATAAGCGGCGTGGTGCAGACCAGATCGCCGATGTTGTCGCGACGAATCACCAGGATGCGCGGGCGCGCGTCCCGTTCCATCGGTATCGAGGAAGCGTGTGCGCTCATGAGGGTGCGGCGACTGTTCCGGGGCCAGCGCCTGCCAGCGCTTCCAACAAGGCCCGCAGACGCGCGACGAAGGCGTCCTCGGAAAACCGCGCCAGATGCGGCTTCGCAGAATCCTTGTCGAAGCGGAACCCGCCTTCCAGCAGAAGCGTCAGCGCGTTCTCGAAATCGGCACCCCCATCTTCGCGCGGATCGCGGTAGCGCAGGCCCGTTGCCCCGTGCATCACCGTTTCGTCGAACGGCGGTGCGTCGGGCGCGAGCACCGGCGTGCCGCAGGCTTGCGCCTCGATGACGTTGAGGCCGAGCGCCTCCTTTTCGGGCAGCCCGGTCAGCAGGAAATCGATGCTCGAGTAGACCGCGCCGACGTCCTGCTGATGACCCCAGAAGCGCACTTTTTCGCGAATCGGGCGGAGCGCGCGATCGAGATCACGTATCGAGGCAAAACCGCCGCTGCCGAAAATTTCGAGCTGCACCGTGGAATAACGAGCGAGGACCGGGGCGAGGTACGCGAATAGCAGCGGGAATTGCTTGATCGGAGTGATCCGGGACACGATCCCCAAAGTCAACCCCGGGCGCCGCACGAATGCCCGCTCAGGTGTCAGGCGCCGCCACGGCGGCTCCAGGACTTTCAGAGCGCGGTCGCGAAATTTGCGCCGATCCCAGTCGTAACGCGAGCGGGCGTGCAGCGGTCCTGAATCCGCGCCGGATCTGTCCAGCTGTGAGACAGCATACAAAGGTTGCGGATAAACGCGATCTATTCCCGCGGCGTGGAGACTCGCGATTACGTGCCGCGACCCCGCCAGCACCAAATCAAACGGAGCGAGCGGCCGAGGATCGCGTCCGTACAGCGGCATGTGGGCGAATGCCGTGACGAGGTGCCCCTGCGCGCGCAATTTTTCGACCACCGCGCCCGGTGCCGCGGTGTGAAAGACGAGCCAACCGGGCCGCCCCCTGCGCAGCAGTCCAGGCAAGTCGGCGGGGTCGGTGAGCGACTCCACGCGGGCGGCCGGTATGTGCAACGAGGACCATGCGTTTGCGCCTGGATCGACGAACAGCCGCGTTTCGATGCCCAGGCGCTGCAGTGCCCGGGCGAACGTAGCGGTAAAGACTTCCCCGCCGCCGAAGCCTTGCTGCAGGTTGACTTGGATGGAGGTATCGAACACGTTCTCGCCTCAAGCCAGCTCGGGCGGATCTAGGTACAGGAAGCCGCCGCTCGGGGGGCTTGTCCCGCGCGAACGCTTGCGGTAGCGCGCCCTTGCTTTCACCCCGTGCCAGCCGCTTCCTGCCGACCCGACCTCCTGCAGCCAAGCCCCAGCAGCGCGCCATTCACCGCCCAAAACAGAATCGCCGCATCGCGTACGAACTCGTCGCTTACCTGGTTGCGCAGCACCACGCCAACGACCATCATGATGCCCGCGATACCAAGCAGCTTCAATTTGCTGTCCGGCGAACTGCAAAAAAACCAATACTCCCGCAACAGGCTCAAGAACACCCATGCCAGCGCGAGAATGCCGGGCAGCCCCATTTCCAAACCGTAGTTGAGAAACACATTGTGCGCGTGCCACAACATGGGGTTCGCCTCGGGGATCATATCGCTGTGGGTCTTTTTCATTATCTCCCGCCCAAACCCGTCGCCTCTGACCGGATTTCGGGCAATACGCTCCAAAATCACCGGCCATTGGGCAAGACGGCTGTCCTGGGCGATTGCCGAGTCGCTGTTGATTTCGAGGCGTTCCTCATGCACGACAACAAAAGCCCCCCCCGCGAGGACAACGATGCCGGCCAGGCAGGCGAACAGCCTCAACCGCGACAGCCTGATCAAACCGCCCCGCGACGACAGAACCAGCGCGATGACACCCTGGACGGCGAGAATCCACCACACGATGCGTTCCAGGCTGACGAAACCCGTGGCGAGAACCATCACCCCCAATGCGAAAATAGCCACTCGGCACCATTGTCGTTGCGTGCAAGCGCCGAACAGAAACAGCACCGGCGCGAGGACAGCCGCATAACCGGGAAAGGCCCCGCTTCCGCCGTAGCTGCCCCGCTCCTGCCATATCCCGAGCCTAAGGCGCGTCTCCAAGGCCCAGCCGCACACCACCACTGCGCCCGCGAGCAGTGCAATCAACAACCGCTCCAGATCGTTCTCTTCGCGGGTGATCGCAAAGAAGGCGACGAACGCCATAGTCGTGTAGAGGATCTCATTCTTGATTTCGCCGAGGCTGTAAGGGATATCGACGGCGCCGGCGAGCGAAAGGAGCGCGACCAGCGCCCAGAAAACCAGCGCCGGCTTGGACGGGATGCGCGGCGGAGCAAGGCGCCGCCACAGAGCGATCGCGACCACGAATGCCCCGGCAAGGCAGAGCAGCCGAAGCGCCACGGTACCCGGGAAAGGCAGGATAAACAGGAGCACCATGAAAGGCAGCAGAGTAAAGGCGCGCATCAGATCCATGCGGGGACGCCGGTCCAAGTCCGCCACCCAGGCCTACCGAAGCTGACGTAGTCGAGTTCCATTCTGATACGAATAGCCTGTCGCTTTGATGCGGATCAGGCGGCGTTCCGCTCCGGCTCCAAGCCGAGCAGACTTTCGATCGCGGATTCGACCCTATCAAGGCTGATCACTTGCATGCACAGGTTGTTTCCGCACTCCTTGGCTCCACGGGAACAATGCCTCATCCATGGGATCTCGCGCTTGAAGAGCATGTTTTGATCTCGGCAGGGAAAATTGTCAACGGTGATTGCGCGATAGGGACTGGACTTCCAGAATTCACCGGCGCCGAACAGCGTTGCCGATCCCGGGCCGAACAAGGTCACAGTGGGTGCATTGACCAGTCTACCCATGTGCGCGATACCGGTATCCGGGCACACCAGCAGCCTTGCGCGTTTGAGCAAATGCCAGAGCTGCGCCAGATCGAGCTTGCCCGCGTAGGAAGCATGGCATCCCCCGGGATCGATAGCCGAGACCTGCGTGCCTTCGCCCGGACCTGCGCTCCATACGACCGTCAGTCCACGCCGCGTCAAATAAGCTGCGAGGCGGGCCCATCTGTCCTTGCCCCAGAGCCTATAGGGCGAGCGGGCCCCAACGTGCAGCACGCAGTAAGGGGACGAGGGCAAATCGAAGGGTTGGCACTCTGGCTCACCCCACGCTTCGGGCCGATAGAGCGATGGCGCTTCACCTTCCACCAGACGCGCCACCATGTCGCCCCAGCTTGCAGGCGTGCTCGAATAGGGAACGCGTTCATTCACCGGCCAGCTCTTGTATGCAGGCCGATCACCCGAAAAAGCCACGATCCACCTTGCCCCCAGTGCCAGCGCCAACCAGCTGTATCTGTTGTCGCCGGGAACAAATGCGAGATCGAAGCCGGGCTGCCTCATTAGTCTTATCAGCGTTCCAGGCCTGCGCGGATCGTAGGAAACAGCATCCACCCCGTACGGGCGCTCCCGGTAGAGCGGAACAAATCCGACGGGCGTGGTCATGGCGATCTCGGCCCGGGGGAAGCGTTCTCGCAGCTTCGCCAGCAATGGAGTGAGCATGAGCGTATCGCCGAGCAGCAGATGATGCACGACCAGAATGCGCCGGGGATTCGGATTCTTGGTGCGTCGCCCGAGACTGCGCACAAGCTGTAACAACGCGAGGAACACCGTCAGGAATTTTGAAAATGCCCGGGTGGCCATGATGTCAATTCAGTGTTGGGGCATGCGTGGCTTCCAGAAACACCCGTTCCATCCGATCGAGCATCGTTTCCACGCCGAGATTCCCGGCGCAGTATTGGCGTGCGGCCGTTCCGAGCCGCTCGCAAAGTTCGGTATCACCGAGCGCCTTTTCCAGCCCGCGTTGAAGATCGACCACGTCTTCCGCTTTGACGACGATCGCCGTCATCCCGTCGCGGGCGATTTCGCCGATGCCGCCGGCAGCGGTGGTGACGCAGGGCAGACCACAACACATCGCCTGCACCAGCGCCTGCGGGACCCCTTCGTTGGCATAAGACGGCAGCGCGAACACGTCCAGCGACTGCAGCCAGGGCAGCACGTCATCCTGATTCCCGGCGATCCAGGTGCGCTCGCTCATATCGAGCTCGCGGATTTTCGACTCGATATTGCGCCGCTGCGGCCCATCGCCCACGATCACCAGTCCGACGTTGCCGGGCAGTCGGTGCACCGCCTCGATCAGATAGCGATGGCCCTTCCAGCTCCGCAGCGTCGCCACGATACCGACGAGACGGCGCTCTGAAGGAAGGCCGGTCGATCGCCGCGCTGCGTTGCGCTCACCCGGCACGAAACGCGCCGAGTCGATCCCCGTCGGGACCGAAGTGATGCGCTCCGGTGGAATCCGGTTGTCGCGGACCAGCTGCAAGCGCAGGTTTTCTCCCGTGGTCACGATGTGCCGCGTCGCGCTGCGATACAGCCATCGTGTGGGCAGGTTGTTCGGGATCGAAGCGGAAATGTGTCGCGTGCGCACCAGAGCCGGGGCCCGCGCCAGGGTCGCACAAGCGAGCGCCGCGAGCCAACTGTCCGTCGAACTGTGGCTGTTGACGACATCCACGGGGTGAGCCTGCAACCATCGCCGCATCGCTAGAAGTCCGCCCGGATCCTTGCGGGCAATCGGCAGTGCTCCGGCGCTCAGACCTCGCTTGAGCGCCGCCCCGTAGATCCGCGCTTCTCGCGGCGCGACGATCGCAACGCTGTGGCCGCGGAGCGACATCCCGTGCGCCTCGTCAAGAATCCTGATTTCCTGCCCGCCCCATCCGCATGAAGATTCCGTATGGAGAATTTTCATATACGTCGTTCGGGGTCACGCACGGAACACATGCCGGACGCCCATCTAGCCGGACGCTTCCCGCGAGTACTGCAGGCGATGGAGCTTCGCGTATATCCCGGAGGCGGCGAGGAGTTCGGCGTGCCTTCCGGTCTCGGAGACACGGCCCGCGTCCAGCACGACGATGCGGTCGGCACGCTCGATGGTGGAGAGCCGATGTGCGATCACGAGCGTTGCGCGGCCCTTCATGAGCGTCTCGAGCGCCTCCTGGATGTGGCGCTCGGATTCGCTGTCGAGAGCGGAGGTGGCCTCGTCGAGAATCAGCACCGGCGAGTTCTTGAGGAACGCGCGCGCGATGGCGAGCCGCTGGCGTTGCCCGCCCGAAAGGCGCACGCCGTTCTCGCCGATCACGGTGCCAAGCCCTTCCGTCATTTCGCGGATGAACTGCATTGCGTGCGCCGCTTCGGCGGCCTGAACGATGTCAGCCTCGCTCGTTCCCGCGAGGCGCCCGTAGGCGATGTTCGCGGCGACCGTGTCGTTGAACAGCACGATATCCTGGCTCACCAGCGCGATGTTCGCGCGCAGGCTGCCGAGCTTGAGCGTCGCGATGTCGACGCCGTCGAGCAGGATTTGTCCGGAATCGGGAGCGTAGAAGCGCGGCAGCAGGTTGGCGAGCGTGGACTTGCCCGCGCCGGAGGCCCCGACCAGCGCAACGGTCTCGCCCGCTTCGATAGAAAACGAAACCCGATCCAGAGCCGGGCGTGCGTTTCCCGGATAGTTGAACCCGACGGCTCTGAATTCGACTTTGCCCGTCGCGCGGCCGATCTCGCGCGTCCCGGTATCGGACTCGGGCCGCTCGTCGATCAGGCGAAATACGCTCTCCGCCGCGGCGAGCCCCCGCTGCAGGGTCTGGTTGACGCCGGTCAGGCGGCGCAGCGGCGGAAACACCAGCAATAGCGCGGTGAGAAACGACACGAATCCCCCCACGGTCGTCTCGTCCGTGGCGGCCTGGCGCACCGCGAGATAGATGATGAGTGCGAGCGCGACCGACACCACGATCTGCACCAGCGGCACGTTGGCCGCAGCCGCCGAGGTCATTTTCATGTTGAAGGTGCGCACCTTGTTCGCTCCGGCATCGAAGCGTCTTGCCTCGTAGTCCTGTCCGCCGAACACCTTGACGACGCGATGACAGCCGATCGATTCCTCCAGGGCATGGTTGAGGTCGCCCATCGCCGTCTGCTCGGCCCGGCTCATGGCTCGCAACCGGTTCGAGAACGCACGCGTAATCACGACGGCCGGCGGTCCCACCAAGAGCGCCACCAAAGTGAGTTTCCAGTTCAGCCAGAAAAGCCATCCGAGCAATCCGATGATGGTGAGCGAGTCCCTGAACAGCACCGAGATCACGCTGGTCGCCGCTCCGGTCACCTGCAGGACGTCGAAGGTGAACTTCGAGATGAGGCTGCCGCCGGTGTGATTGTCGTAGTAGTTCGTCGGCAGCCGCACAAGATTGGAGAACATCGCGTTGCGCAGATCCATCACGACCTTGTTCGCCACCCAGCCTATCGCGTAGTCGGAGAGGTACGAGGCGAAGCCGCGCACCAGAAAAACGGCGACGATCAATACGGGCAGCCATTCGAGCAGCCCGCCTTCCTTGTGCACGAAACTGCCGTCGAGCAGCGGCTTGAGGAGCGCCGGGAAAGCAGGCTCGGTCAGCGCCGTGACCACCATTGCCGCGACGGACAGCGCGAACGGCGCCCAGTAAGGCTTGACGTAGCGGAGGAGGCGAAGGTAGAGCTGCAGGCTAGTGGCGTCGGACGATGCCATGGCTGCGCCGGGAAATGGCGAATTATAACTGATCCGGCACCCGATTCCGGGCCGGGAACCGGAAAACGACGGCTTCAGGTCGGTGCGAGGCTCCGGTAGAGCGCAAGTAGCCGCTCGGCCATGGCCCTGAGACTGAATTCTTCCGCGCGTTCGCGCGCCAGACGTCCCATCTCGCGCGCCGCGGGAACTTCCAGGCGAGCGAGCCTGTCGGCGAGTTCATCGACGGCGAGAGCGTCTACGACATAGCCGTTCACACCCTCATCGATCAGTTCGGCCGTGCCGCATTGCGGCGTGGTAATGACAGGCAAGCCGCAGGCCATCGCCTCGAGCGCCGCATTCGGAAAGGGATCGTAGAGGCTAGCCAGCGCGAAGGCGTCGGCTGCGCCGTACCAGGGACCCACGTTTTCCTGGGCGCCCGCAAAGTGAACGCGGGACGCGATCCCGCGCGAGCTCGCCAAGCGCTCGGCGCGCGCCTGCGCCTTATCCCGACCCACGATGACAAGATGCGCGTCATGCTGCCCGGAGCGGGCGAACGCTTCGATCAGGCGAAACACGCCCTTCCTTTCGAATCCCGCGCCGACATGCAGGTGCACGGGCACGTGTTGCGGGATACCGAGTTTTTGACGCATCGTCGATCGATGCGCCTCGCGCAACCGCGGATGGAACGCTTCCAGATCGATGCCGTTGTAGATGACATGGAGCTTCGCCTCCGGCGTGCCGAAATGCGCGCGGACTTCATCTCTGACCATGCGCGAATTGCAGATTACGGCACGCAGCCGCGGGCTCGCGAACAGGCGCTGCTCTGCGGCGAGGACGTAGCGATGATAGGGATTGAGTCGGACACTGACCCGGGCGAGCGGGCCGAGAATCGCGCGGCGGTTGTGCAGCCATTGCGCGTGCACTCCGTCGCCCGCGCGGTAGATGTCACAACAGGCGATCCGTTCGTGCGATTGCACGAAATCGAACGGCCGGCGGGCGATCTCACGGCACACTGCGCGTGCGAAGCTCCAGTCGCGCCACAGGCGGCCGATGTGAAACGGATCGCAGCGAATTACCCTTCCAGGGTCGCCGGTCCACTCACGCGCCAGCACGGTCACCGCAACGCCTTGCTCGCTGAGGGCGCCGAGCGCCCGTTCGATGAAGCGTTCGGCGCCCCCGTGAGCGCTGTAGCGCTGCCGCACCAGGGCGACGTGCATTCGCTCTAGTTCCGCGCGAGCTCGAGCCGCTCGCACAAGGCGCGAACGCCCTCGAGCACGTGGGGGCCCTGCGCGTGCAGCCGGTCCGGGTCGATCGCGTAAATCCTCCGGCTTCGAACCGCCGGAACCGATTCAAGACCCTTCCACGCCTGGAGCGCTTCGCTCCCGAAGCCGCCCGTGACGATCGCCTCGGGCCTGGCGTCGAGGATCTGCTCGCGGGAAACGAGCGGCGTGAGCATCTTTGCGGCGGCAAAAACGTTGTGCCCGCCGCAGAGGCGCAGCGCATCGCTGATCAGGTGCGCGCCGTTCACGGTGAGCGCAGGTGCATGCCAGATCTCCAGAAACACCGCGACGCGACGCTCCGCGGAGTAGCGCTTGCGCAGATCCGCGAGCTCATTTTCGAATTGCCGTGCGCTCGCTTCGGCGACGTCCACGCTGCCGGCCAGCGCGCCGACCCGGCGAACGATGCGGGGAATGTCGGCAAGGGAGCGCGCCTCGGTGACGAAAACCCGGACGCCGATGCGCTCCAGACGATCGATTTGCAGCGGCGGATTGCCGCTTTGCCAAGCGAGCACGAGATCCGGCCGTAACGCGATCAGCCGCTCGATATCGACCCGACCGTTACTTGCCACGACGGGCAAGCGCTCCGCCTCGGCCGGATGGCGACTGAAGCTCGAGACACCGGCGACCTTTGCCCCTGCACCGGCGGCGAAGGCGATCTCCGCCAGATGCGGCGCGAGGGTGACGATGCGCACCGCCGGCTCCCCGAGCGAGATCGTGACACCGCGGTCATCGCTCGCTTGCAGCGCGTGCGTGTCCGACGCCACCCCGGCAACGAGCACGAGCACAATGACACGGATCATCGCGCGAGGAGCGAATCGACGGCGGACAACGCGGCCTCCACCGGGAGTCGGGTGAGGCATTCGCTCACCTTGCCCCCGCCGCAACCGTCGTTCCCGCAGGGGCGGCAGGGATGCTCCCCGGAGGCGACGATGCGATGCGGCACCCGCCAGGGCCCCCATTCGAGCTCTCCACTCGGGCCGAAGAGCGCCACTACCGGCGTTTGCATGGCGGCGGCGATGTGCATGGGAGCGGAATCGACGCCGATGAAGAGCTTCGCGCGAGCGCTGAGCGCGGCGAGTTGTTTCAGCGTGAGCTTCCCGGAAAAATCGGCTATCGGTGCGCTCGCGCGCTTGCGGATCTCGGCAATCAGCTCCAGTTCCCGCTCATCGGGTGCCGCGCTGAGCGCGATGCGCTCGCCGCGCCTGACCAGTGCGTCGACGAGCGCCGCCGCACGCTCGGGCGGCCAGCACTTGAATTGCCAGCGCGACCCCGGGTGGAAATGAATGAAGCTTCGTGCGGCGAGACCCTGCGCTGCCAGCAGACCCTCTACGCTGCGCTCCGCCTCTTCGCCCGGCACGAGCAGGAGCGTGCGCTCGTCTTCGCGCGGCTGGACACCGATTCGCCTGAGCGCGTCGAGATTGATTTCCACCCGGTGGCGCCTCGCGTGAGGAGGGAGTGGGACAAGATGCGAAAAGCTTTTTTTCCAAAGCCGGGGCTGACGGGCAAAATCTGGCGCAACGGCGTAACGCGCACCCAGCGAACGCGCGAGCCACGCCCCGCGCGGATGCTCGGAGAGATGCACCACGAGCTCGTAGCCTCGCGATCGCAGCATCGAGAAGAGCCGCCACTCCGCAACTAGCCGCGCAGCCGCTCCCGAATCCTTCCAATCGCGCTTCACTACGTGGACTTGCGCGATCGCCGGATGGAGATCGAGCATGTCCCGAGTCTCGGCATAGACAAGCGCGTCGGTCTCCAGGGCGGGCGCGCGGTTCTTGAGAACCGTGAACACCGGCGAGGTCAGAAGAACGTCGCCGTGGTGGCGCAGCTGGATCACCAGCGCGCGCCGCAAGCCGGACACGTCGATCGCATCTGCGGGGCCGTAATGCATGCCGCGCAAGATAGCAGAGAACCCGGTCAACCCCAAAGTTAGCCCACCTTAGGCAGGGCGGATTCCCACTGGATCGAGCCGGGCCTCATCTCCTCGAAAGCTTGACAAGCGTGCGGCGTCACTCTTCTATCTCGGTTGATACTGCAGAGCCACAAATACATTGCTACCCGGAGTATTGAAATTCTGCGCGAGCTCGTATTCCCGGTTGAAGACGTTGTTCCATCTCGCCCGGAGGAGCCACTCCTGGCTCAGTGTGTAGCTCGCCGTTAGATTGACCAACGCGTAGCCGTGCATCTTCTTCGCCGGGTCCTCGTCCGCGGAATCGAAGCGCGCCCCGCTTGCGGTCACCTCGCCTCCGAACCGCCAGCGACCGGCGGCCTTGCCCGCCGCTACGCTGCCGTACTCCCTTGCGCGGCGCGGCAGCAGTTTCCCGGTTTCCTCGTCGACCGGATCCTGCAGCGTGAGCTGCGCGTTTGCTTGCAGGCCGGCGAAGAAACCCTGGTAGCCCAGCTCCGTGCCCTTGATCCTTGCGCGGTTCAGATTCCGCGGCGTGCTCACGAACATGACGGGATCGGTGACCAGCACGACGAGATCGGTGATGCGATTCTCGAAATACGTGGCGCTGAAGCGGTTCGTCCCCGCCTGGTAATTCAGTCCGGCTTCCTTGCTGCGCGAACGCTCGGGCCGCAGGTCCGGATTGGGGATGAAGAAGAAGGTCGGATCGACCGCGTAGAGATCATTGAAGGTCGGCGCCTTGAACGCGGATCCGCCGCCGAGGCGCACCCGCAGCTCCGAGGTCAGGCGGTACGCGTAACCGAGCAGACCCGTCGCATGGCTTCCGAACTGGCTGTTGTCGTCCCTGCGGATGTTCGCCTGCCAATCGTGTTTTTCATGCGTTCCCACGTATCCGGCGAACGCGGACCTGATCGTGCGATGGTTCTGCGCAAACGCCGAATCACTCGTGACGTGCTGCGCCAGATATTCGGCTCCCGCTATCGCGGTTCCCGGACCCAGCTTGATATTGTTCTGCCAGGTGAACTGGGGCTGCCTGGTCCCGAAGAAGCTCGGGAAGGCGCCGGTGGTCGTGCTCTTGTCCCGGCTTTCTCCGGCTCTCACGAGACTCTGCCAGCTGTCGGTGATCTGGTTGGAGCTATGAAGAGAAAAGGCGGAAAGCGTCTGGTGATTGAGATCGTCGGTCGTGGGGCCGGAATCGAAGTGCGTGCGGCCGTCGCTCTGGAATACCGTGAGGCCCAATTCGTTCCTTGTATCCAGACGATGAACGATCTTCCCGGAGACGTTGGTGTTTCGATAGCCGTCCCGGTCGGGATTGTGCTGGCCGAAAGGGGCGCTGGGTTTCGTCGCATCGAAACCCTTGCTCTCGAGGTAGCCGAGATTCAGGCTGAAGTCCGTGTTGCCGACGGTGCGGTTGACGCCGCCGCTCACACTGCCCGAGCCGTACGTTCCGACGCCGGCTGTGACGCTGGTTGCAGGCGCGTATTTGCCGCTCTTGGTGAAGATCTGGATCACGCCCCCGATCGCGTCGGAGCCGTACAAGCTGCTCAATTCACCGGGCACGACCTCGATCCGTTCGATCTGGCTGAGCGGAATGTTCTCGAACGCCGTCGTGCCGAGCGTGGCCGAGCCGATCCTCATGCCGTCCACAAGGACCAGCGTATGACCGCTGTTTGCCCCGCGCATGAACACGCTGCTCGGCTGCCCGAATCCGCCGTTGCTGGCGATCTCGACCCCACCCAAGGTCTGCAGAATCTCGACCACAGTCTGCTGACCGCTTTGAGCGATGTCTTCGGCCGTGATGATCTTGACCGGTTGCAGCGTTTCAGACCGGGCTTGGGGCAAGCGCGCTGCGGTGACGACAACGGCATTTTCCGGACTTTGGGCAAGCGCGAACGGCGCCGCGGCCACGATGAGCGCGGCAATGATGGATCGTTTCAAGGTTTCCTCCCCCGGCATGCGTCCCCGCAGGCCGAACTCTCGTTGCGAGAGGAAATGCGATAAACGAAGCGCACCGGTTTCCCACCGCGCCCCGCGGCATTTCCCACCATCGGTCGAGGCCGGTCTCCGGGCTTGTGGGATCGGTGCGTATCGCCTTCCCGGGAACTCGCGCTCCCAGTGGCAGAGCCTCGAGTCGGACGCAGGGACGCCGGACTCGGGCTGCTGGTTGATACGCCCGCGCCACTTACCGTTGCGGGGGCAGCAGAGGCCTTGGAAAGACTCGAATCCCGGATTCAGGCAGGGGTGAGCCCCTTTCTGAATCCTCGATCCGAATCCGCTTCCGCACCTCTTTCCCGTTTCACCCCGGCGCGAGGTACGCGCCGGGACACCTCGAACGAGCGCGTTGATTGTACAACACAAGTCGCGGGGATCCCCTTTGCGGCGGCATCGGGAATCTACATTGAAAACGAATCCTTACACCTTGACCTAACAGGATTTTCCAAACTATAGTGTGCCGATGGATGCGGAATTGGCCACCCTCGAGGAAAAAATTCGCCAGGCGGCACGACTGTGCCAGCGGCTGCGCGACGAAAACCGGGGGTTGCGGCAGCAACTGGCCGCGTTGCAGGGCGACAAGCGGCAGCTCGCCGAGAAGATCGACGGGGCGCGAAGTCGGCTCGAGTCCCTGCTCAAGCAGATCCCCGAATAACGTTCCGGATGAATCAGAAATCCAAGACCCTTGATGTCACCATCATGGGCCGGACCTATAAGGTCGCGTGCTCCGAGGAGGAGAGGAATGCGCTTCTCTCGGCGGTGGCATATCTCGACCGGAAGATGAGCGAGATCAAGAGCGCAGGCCGGGTGGCGAGCGCCGAGCGCATCGCCGTCATGGCAGCGCTCAACATCACCCACGAGCTGCTCAGCTCCAGAAACAACGCGAGCGGCTTTGACATCGAGGGGCTCAGGCGTAGAATGGCCGCAATGGAGGCGACGCTCGATCAGGCCCTCGCTCCGTAGTTGCGGCGGTGTCAGATGAGTTCGGGCGGTGCCTTAGGAATTGTCCCCTGCGGTGTACGCCAAGACCCGGAAAATTCTTGAACCAACAGCTTGAATTGGGTTGCTGACCCAAGTGTCACTGTTGTGCGCGTCCCTAGTCGGATGTACCTGATGTGACCGGAAAGCGACCACCTTAACCGAAAGGTTCAGGAATCGGTTCTAGCGGCACCGGCGGGGGACCCCAAATAAACGAAAAAGCAGCAACGACAGATGAAAACGCAGGCGCCTGCCTGCGTTTTTGTTTGTAGGCCTGGAGTGAGTCCCGATCATGGCGTTCTGGTTGATGAAGTCCGAGCCGGACGAGTTCAGCATCGACGATCTCGCCGCGGCTCCGGGCAAGACCACGGCCTGGTTCGGGGTGCGCAACTACCAGGCGCGTAACTTCATGCTCAAAGAGATGCAGATCGGCGACAAGGTCTTCTTCTATCACTCGAGCTGTCCCGAGCCCGGCATCGCGGGCATCGCACAAGTCTCGTCGGCGGCGTATCCCGATGCAAGCCAGTTCGATCGGAAAAGCCCCTACTTCGACGCCGAGGCGAAGCGCGAGTCGCCCCGCTGGTTCAACGTCGACGTCCAATTCGTCAAGAAGACCCGGCCGGTCGGCCTCGTCGAGCTGCGCGGCCACCGCGAGCTGTCCAAGATGCGCACTCTCGCGCGCGGCAACCGGCTTTCCATCACCCCGGTGAGCGCGGACGAGTGGGAATTCATCACCCGCCGCTTGATGAAGCTCTGAGCCGATGCCTGCGCTGCAGAACGACACGCTGATACGCGCGCTCTACAGGCAGCCGACCGCGTACACGCCGGTATGGCTGATGCGCCAGGCGGGGCGCTACCTTCCCGAATACAACGAGACGCGGCGCCGCGCGGGGAGCTTCCTCGCGCTGTGCAAAACCCCCTCGCTCGCGGCTGAAGTGACGCTGCAGCCCCTCGAGCGGTTCCCCCTGGATGCGGCGATCCTGTTCTCGGACATTCTCACCATTCCTGACGCGATGGGATTGGGACTTTACTTCGCAGAGGGAGAAGGGCCGCGCTTCGAGCGACCGCTGCGCGACGAAACCTCGATCGCGAAGCTCGCCGCACCCGACCCGAGCGAGAGCTTGCGCTACGTCACCGACGCGATCGGCGAGGTCCGGCGTACCCTGGCCGGCAAAGTTCCCCTCATCGGGTTCTCTGGCAGCCCTTACACGCTCGCCTGCTACATGGTGGAGGGGCAGGCGAGCGACGACTGGCGCAACGTGAAGCTCATGCTGCACCAGCATCCCAGCCTTCTTCATCGCCTTCTTGAGACCAATACCCGGGCGGTCGCGGCCCTGTTGAACGCGCAGATCGAGGCGGGCGTGAACGTAGTGATGATCTTCGACACATGGGGCGGGAGCCTTTCAGCGGCGTCGTACACGGAGTTCTCGCTCGAATACATCCAGAGGGTGTTGTCCCAGCTCAAGCGCGGCTCAGGTGCGACGCGCGTCCCGGTCATCGTCTTCACCAAGGGCGGGGCGCCCTGGCTTGAGCGGATCGCCGCAACCGGATGCGATTGCGTCGGTCTGGACTGGAGCGTCGACCTCGGAGATGCGCGCCGGAGGATCGGTGCCGGCGCCGCGCTCCAGGGCAATCTCGATCCCGCGGTACTGCTGGCCTCGCCCGAAGTCGTCCGCCGCGAGGTTCAGAAGGCGCTCGAGTCCTTCGGGAGCGGAGCCGGCCACGTATTCAATCTCGGACATGGCGTTCCGCAGCTCACGCCTCCGGAAAACGTGGCTGCCCTGGTCGCCGCGGTGCGAGAATTGAGCCCGAAATTTCACTGAGGGGCGGAAAAAACGCAGCCTTGCGCGTGGGTCGCGCCAAACGACTTATGCACAGTGCTGCCCGTAAAGCCCCATCTGGCGCGGAGTTTCGAGGACTTGCCCGGAGAGGTCTGCAATCCGCTGATTTATCAGCTTATTTGAATGCGCTCGGATTTTGAGCAGCGAGAGAATTTCCTTGCAGAAGTGTGAGTTACAGTAGCGTGAAAGCCTTACTCACACAGTTACTCACACATTCTGTGAAAAACTCGAAAAACCCCAAACAACCAAGCACTTTACCGGCGCGGCCAGAGATTTCCCTCGAATAGCGCGCCGCGCTCGATACTTAAAAGAAATGATCGTTCGCGTCGCACTCGACGTTCCGCTCCCGAAGTTGTTCGACTACCGGGCGGAGGACGCGACCCGAGCAGACATCGGCTGCCGAGTACTGGTGCCTTTCGGCAAGAAACGCCTGGTCGGACTGATCGTCGAGCTCGCCACCGAGTCCGAGGTGCCGGCATCTCGGCTCCGCGCGGCCGAAAGAATCCTGCGCGAGGTCGCGCCGCTTCGGCGCGAGTGGATGGAACTCGCGAAATTCTGCAGCAACTACTATCGGCGCCCGTTGGGCGAGGTCGTCGCTGCCGCTTTGCCGTCGCGGCTGCGCAGCGCCCGGCCCATTCCGGATGCGCCGCGCGACTACGCCCTCACGCCCGCAGGAGCCGACGCGCTTGCGGCGATTCCATCGCGGCACCGGCGCCTGCGCGCACTGCTTTCGCGGCTTGCGAAGGGTCGGGCATCCGCATCCGAACTCGCCGCGCAAGCGAAGGGGGGCCGAAACCTGTTGAGGCGCAGCATTGAAACGGGTTGGATCGCTTCGATCGAGCTGGAGCGCTCCGAGCCCCGTTTTGTCCATGCGCACGAACTGACCTCCGAGCAGCGGCAGGCGATCAGCATTTTGCGCGGCGGACTGGAGAAATTCCGGGTGAGCCTCCTCTTTGGAGTCACCGGTAGCGGTAAGACCGAGATCTATCTCCAGCTGATTGCGGAGGTCCTCGCGCGCAGCAAACAAGTCCTGATTCTCGTGCCCGAGATAGCGCTCACTCCCGCCCTCGAGGCCGCCTTTCGCGACCGATTCCCGGGCGCGTGCATCGTCACGCAGACGAGCGCCATGCCTGAACTGGAGCGCGTCCGCGGATGGCTCCTCGCCCACAACGGTCGCGCCGACATCGTGCTCGGCACGCGGCTCGCGGTATTTGCGCCGCTCCCCCGTCTAGGGCTGGTCGTGGTCGATGAAGAGCAGGATGCCTCGTTCAAGCAACGTGAGGGGGTGCGCTATTCGGCACGCGACCTCGCAATCACGCGGGGCCAAATCGCTGGCGTACCGGTCGTGCTGTGCTCGGCCACGCCTTCGCTGGAAAGCTTCCAACACGCGACTTCGGGCAAATACGAACTCGTGCCCCTAACGCGACGCGCCATCGACCGGGCGGCCTTGCCTGCAATACGCCTGATCGACACGCGGGTGCATCCGTCCCAAGAGGGAATTGTTCCGCCCCTTCTCGAGGCGCTCGCGGCGCGCCTTGCGCGCGGGGAGCAGTCGCTCGTTTTCCTCAATCGCCGCGGCTATGCGCCGGCCCTCGCCTGCCCCGCTTGCGGCTGGGTCAAAGGCTGCAGGCGTTGCTCGGCGAACATGGTCGTGCACTTGGCCGTGCAACGGCTGAATTGCCACCATTGCGGACTGACAGAAGGCATTCCCCGCGCCTGTCCGGAATGCGGTAACCCTGATTTGCAGGCGTTCGGGCGCGGGACGCAGCGGATCGAGCTAGTGCTAGGCGAAAGATTTCCGCAAGCGCGCATCCTGCGTGTTGACAGCGACAGCGCGCGTGCGAAGAGTGGGCTCGAAGACCTGCTCGAGCGCGCCACACACGCCGATATCCTCATCGGCACGCAGATCCTCGCCAAGGGCCACCATTTCGAGCGCTTGACCCTCGCAGGCGTGCTCAACGCCGACAGCGGCTTGTTCTCGAGCGACTATCGGGCGAGCGAGCGGACCTTTGCACAGTTGCAGCAGGTCGCCGGACGCGCCGGACGCGCGAATCTGCCAGGCGAGGTGTTGATCCAGACGCGCTATCCCGAGCATCCTCTGTACCAGTCGCTTGTGCGCCATGACTACAGGGGGTTTGCCAGGAGCGTGCTCGCGGAGCGCCGGGAGGCCGGGTTTCCGCCCTTCGTTTTCGAAGCGGCTCTGCGCGCGGAAAGCCACGACGCGCTTCGCGCGCAGCGCTTTCTTCGGTCAGCCATCGACCAGTCACCGCGAGGGAGCGCCTCGATCACCGTGTTCGATCCGGCGCCAATGTCGCTCGCGCGGCTCGCGGGCATGGAGCGTGCGCAGGTACTCGTGCAGTCGCGCTCTCGGTCGCGCCTGCAAGCGTTCCTCGCGGAATGGAGCGACTCGCTGTACCGCACGCCCGCGCACGGGGTGCGCTGGCATCTGGACGTGGACCCGATAGAGTTTTGACTGCCTGCGGAAATCAGGCGGGTTTCTTCGCCGGTTTTTTCGCCTTGCGCGGCCGGGTCTTGCCGTGCGATCCCTTGAAGACCTTGCCGCGGAATGTGCGTTTATCGCCTTTGCCCAAGTTCGAACTCCATATCGGAAGGTTGAGGCAGACGTATTCTACCTTTGCACGGCCGGCGATGATCAAGGCCCGCGTATAATACGGCCCGTCGATGTCCGCCGAGGTCAAATCCCACCTCACCGAGTTGCTCACCCGTGCGCTCGCCAAGGTCGCTCCGCAGCAGCCGGGTTCGCTGATTTCTCTGGAACGGCCCAAGCAGGCGCAGCACGGCGACTTTTCCAGCCCGGCGGCCATGCAGCTCGCTCGTGCGCTGAAACGCAATCCGCGGGAGCTTGCGCTCGAGCTCGTCGCGGCGCTGCCGCCCTCAGAATGGCTCGAGCGCGCCGAAGTCGCGGGCAGTGGGTTCATCAACCTGCGCGTGCGCCCCGCGGCCAAGCAGCATATCGTCAAGACCATTCTCGCGGAAGGCGACCGCTACGGTCGCGCTGACCGCGCCGGCGGCCGGCCGGTGATGGTGGAGTTCGTATCGGCCAATCCCACGGGCCCGCTCCACGTCGGGCACGGCAGGCAGGCGGCCCTCGGGGACGCGATCGGGGCTCTGCTCGAATCGCAGGGCTGGCGCGTGACGCGGGAGTTCTACTACAACGACGCGGGCGCGCAGATCCGCAATCTGGGACTCTCCGTACAGGCTCGGATTCGAGAAAAACTCGGCGTGCGGGCGGAATTTCCCGCCGACGGCTATCACGGCGACTATGTGCGCGAGATCGCCGAAAAATACCTCGACGCGGGAAACACCGACGGCGAGGATTTGGAAGCCGTGACCCGCTTTGCGGTAGCCGAACTTCGGCGCGAGCAGGATCTCGATCTTCAGGCTTTCGGCGTGCGCTTCGACAGCTATTATCTGGAATCCTCGCTTTACCGGGACGGGCGCGTTCAGAAAGCGGTTCAGGCGCTCATCGATTCGGGCAAGGCCTTCGAGCAGGACGGCGCTCTCTGGCTCAAGACCACGGAGTACGGCGACGACAAGGACCGCGTCATGCGCAAATCGGACGGCGCCTATACCTACTTCGTGCCCGACGTCGCCTACCATATTGCGAAGTGGGAGCGCGGCTTCACCCGAGCCATCAACATCCAGGGATCCGACCACCACAGCACGGTGACGCGGGTGCGAGCCGGGTTGCAAGCGGCATCGGCGAAGTGGGAGCGGCGGATTCCGCAGGGCTATCCCGACTACGTGCTGCACAAGATGGTCACGGTAATGAAGGGCGGCGAGGAGATGAAGATCTCCAAGCGCGCCGGCTCCTACGTTACGCTTCGCGAGCTGATCGACGAGGTCGGACGGGACGCAGTGCGGTTCTTCCTGCTTTCGCGCAAGGCCGACGCGGATTTCGTGTTCGACATCGATCTCGCCAAATCGCAATCCGAAGAGAATCCCGTCTATTACGTGCAGTACGCGCACGCCCGGATCTGCTCGGTGCTGGAACAATGGAGAACGCAGTTCGGTGGCGAGGACCGTGCTTTTCCGGTCACGAGCGCACTGAATGCCGCGAATTTTGATTCCCTCAGGAACGTCGACCTCGGGCCGCTCGGCGGCGCACGCGAGCTTGCGCTTCTGCAACGATTGGGCGAGTACGCGGAAATCCTGGAAAACGCCGCGGCGGAGCTCGCTCCGCACCAGATTGTGTTTTATCTTCGCGAGCTGGCGGGTGAATTTCACAGTTACTATAATGCCGAACGCATCCTGGTCGCCGAGGCGCCGCTGCGATCGGCGCGTCTGGCTCTGTGCCTTGCCGTGCGCCAAGTGCTTCGCAACGGGCTTTCGTTGCTGGGCGTCAGCCAGCCCGAGAAAATGTGACGCCTTACCCCTCTATGAGTTTCGACTACAAGCAAATACCCCGATCCAGACCGGACTTCTCCGGCAGTTTTTTGATCGGCCTTTTTTTCGGTTTTCTGCTGGGTCTGGGCGTAGCGGCCGGAATCGCGATCTATTTCTTCAAGACGCCCATTCCGTTCGCCGACAAGCCGCGGGCGGCGGACAAAGCTCCGCTCGTCGATCAGAAACTGCCTGAGCCACCCAAATCGGCCAAGGCGGAGGACAAGCCTCGCTTCGATTTCTACCGGATCCTCCCCGGAAAAGAGGAGCCGGTCACCGAACGCCAGATGCGGGAGGCGGCCAAGCAAGCCGGCAAGCCCGGCGCACCCAAGGACAGCTATTTCCTTCAGGCCGGCTCGTTCCAGAACCCGGCCGATGCGGACAACCTCAAGGCAAGGCTGGCGTTGATGGGCCTGGAAGCGAGCGTCGAGCCGGCCAATCTCGCCGAAAAAGGCGTGTGGTATCGAGTCCGGCTCGGGCCCTACACCCGCGTGGACGAGATCAACCGTGTCCGGCAGCAGCTGACGCAGAACGGAGTGGACGCGTCGCTTGTCAGAATCACCGAAGTCGCCAAGAATTGAATCAGCACCCAAGGAGAAGCCCCATGGTTTTTCGTTTGCTGAGCGTCTTTTCCGGCCTGTTCCTCGTCCTTGCCGCGTACGCTCAGGGTTCGCCCGTCGAGGGCGTCGATTACATCGAATTGAAGCCCCCACAGGGGGTCGAGTCCTCGAGCAAGATCGAAGTGCTCGAATTTTTCTGGTACCGCTGCCCGCACTGCTACGCTCTGGAGCCCGACCTCGAATCCTGGGCGAAGCGACTGCCGCGCGACGTGCAGTTCAAGCGCTTGCCGGGAATTCTGAACGACGACTGGGCCGTCGATGCCCGGATTTTCTACACTCTGGAGGCCATCGGAGAGCTCGAGCGGCTGCATAGACCTTTGTTCGACACCATCCACCTGCAGGGCGGGGTGAGGCTGCGCGGCGACGCCTTCGCCAAATGGGTCGCGGACTGGCTCGCGAAGCAGAACGTGGACATGGCCAAATACGACGCCGCTTTCCGCTCGTTCACGGTCGAGAGCAAGCTGCGTCGTGCGTCGCAGATGGGCCGCGCCTACCGACTCGACGGAGTACCGACTCTAGCCGTGCAGGGCCGCTACCTCGTCGTCGCGAGCACATCGCGCAAGGCGATGCTCGCCACCGCCGACTTTCTCATCGGAGAAACCCGCAAGCAACTCGCAAAAGCAAAGCCCTAGCGTGGCGCTTGCGCTCGAGCGAATGAAACTGCGAAGCCGCTTGGAGAAATGGCTGTTCGCGTCGGCGTTCGCTCTGCTCGCCGGGACCGCATCGTCCCAGATCCAGCTGGGCCGCGAATTCCAACGCATCGAACCTCAGCGCCCCGTCGCCGAGGGCGGACGCATCGAAGTGATCGAATTCTTCTACTACGGCTGCCCGGTCTGCTATGAAACCCAGCCGTTTCTTTCCCGCTGGCTCGGCACCACACCTGAGTATGTCGCAATCCGTCGCGTGCCGGCGCTTTCCACGGAAGCGTGGGAGCCTTTCGCGAAACTGTTCTATACCCTCGAAACGCTGGGACAGGTCGGCCGACTTCACTGGCCGGTCTACGACCATTTTCACTTCGAAAACGTAAAGCTCAACGACGAGAAAATCATGGTCGACTGGGTGGCGCGTAACGGCATCGAGCGGCAAAAATTCGTGGAGACTTACGGCTCCTCGGGAGTCGCGGCCAAGATCGCGCAGGCGCGCGAGCTGCTGAAGGCCTACGATGTGCGCGGGGTGCCGACGTTCATCGTCGACGGAAAGTTCCTTACTTCGGCACGCCTGGCGGGCGGCACCGAACAGGTCGTCCAGGTCGTCGACCATCTGGTCAA
>VBCJ01000187.1 GCA_005884335.1 Betaproteobacteria bacterium
CGTAAAATTCAAACCCACCTCACCCGGCCGGCGGCAACTCGTCAAGTTCGTTAATCCCGATCTGCACAAGGGCGGTCCTTATCAGCCCCTGGTCGAGAAGCAATCCAAGAAGGCCGGCCGCAACGTCAACGGGCACATCACGGTTCGCCACCAGGGCGGCGGGCACAAGCAGAACTACCGCATCGTCGATTTTCGCCGCAACAAGGACGGTATTGCGGCCAAGGTCGAGCGCCTCGAATACGATCCGAACCGGAGCGCGAACATCGCCTTGCTCTGCTACGCCGACGGCGAGCGCCGCTACATCATCGCGCCCAAGGGTGTGACTGCCGGCACGCAGCTCTTGTCCGGGGTAGAGGCGCCGATCAGACCGGGGAATACCTTGCCGCTTCGGAATATCCCGGTCGGCACCACGGTTCACTGCATCGAGATGCAGCCCGGCGGGGGCGCACAGCTTGCGCGCGCCGCGGGCGCCTCGGTTCAGCTGCTTGCGCGAGAGGGCAGCTACGCGCAGTTGCGGCTGCGTTCGGGCGAGATTCGTAAGGTGCACGTCGACTGCCGCGCCACCATCGGCGAAGTTGGCAACGAGGAGCACAGCCTCGAATCGATCGGCAAGGCCGGGCGCGTCCGCTGGCGCGGCGTGCGGCCCACCGTGCGCGGCGTCGCGATGAATCCGATCGACCACCCGCACGGCGGCGGCGAGGGAAAGACCGCGGCGGGGCAGGATCCCGTAAGCCCCTGGGGGGTGCTGACCAAGGGCTACAAGACCCGCAAGAACAAGCGCACACGCGGCATGATCATCCAATTCCGGCACAAGAAACGAGACAAGGGCTAGACCATGGGACGCTCGGTCAAGAAGGGTCCCTTCGTGGACCACCATCTGGTGAAGAAAGTCGGCGCGGCGCGCGCAGCAAGCGACAAGCGCCCGATCAAGACCTGGTCGCGGCGCTCCACGATTTTGCCGGATTTCGTCGGGCTCACCATCGCGGTCCACAACGGCAAGCAACACGTCCCGGTGTACATCTCGGAAAACATGGTGGGACACAAGCTCGGGGAGTTCGCGCTGACGCGCATCTTCAAGAGCCACGGAATGGCCGACAAGAAGCTTCTGGAAGCCGCAGCGGCGGCGAGGGCCGGCGGAGCCCACGCAACCCCCGGAGCTCCGATTGCGCCGACTGCTCCGGGTGCCCCTGCGCCGACCGCCCCCGCGGGAGCCGCCCCGGCTGCGGGCGGCGAAAAGAAGTAGGAGACCCATGGAAACCCGCGCAACGCTCTACGGGGTGCGGCTGTCGGCCCAGAAGGGACGGCTCGTCGCCGACCAGATCCGCGGGCTGCCGGTGGAAAAAGCGCTCAATCTGCTTGCCTTCAGTCCGAAGAAGGGAGCGCACATCATCAAGAAGGTGCTGGAATCGGCGATCGCCAACGCCGAGCACAACGACGGCGCCGACGTCGATGAGTTGAAGGTAAAGACCATTTTCGTCGAGCAGGCCACGTCGCTCAAGCGTTTTCAGGCGCGCGCCAAAGGCCGCGGCAACCGCATTACCAAGCGAACCTGCCATATCTTCGTGACGGTCGGCGACGAGGAAAAGAAGAAGCCCTCGGCCAAGCAAGCAAAGAAATAGGACGCCCTCATGGGACAGAAAATTCATCCGATCGGCTTCAGGCTCAGCGTCAACAAGAACTGGTCCTCGCGCTGGTACGCCAACAGCAAGACCTTCGCCACCATGCTGAACGAGGACCTGAAGGTCCGCGACTATTTGAAGAAACGGCTTTCCCACGCCTCGGTCGGCAAGGTCGTGATCGAGCGGCCGGCCAAGGACGCCCGGATCACCATCCATAGCGCGCGGCCCGGCGTCGTGATCGGCAAGAAGGGTGAGGACATTGAAATGCTCAAGGCCGATCTGCGCAAGCTCCTCGGCGTGCAGATGGTCCACGTAAACATCGAGGAAATCCGCAAGCCCGAGGTCGATGCGCAGCTCATCGCGGATTCGATCGCGCAGCAGCTGGAAAAGCGGATCATGTTCCGCCGCGCCATGAAGCGCGCCATGCAAAACGCCATGCGCCTGGGAGCTCAAGGGATCAAGATCATGAGCGCCGGGCGCTTGAACGGCATCGAGATCGCCCGCACCGAGTGGTATCGCGAGGGCCGCGTTCCCCTTCATACGCTGCGCGCGGACATCGACTACGGGTTTTCCGAGGCTAAGACCACCTACGGTGTGATCGGCATCAAGTGCTGGGTGTACAAGGGCGAAGTGATGGCCAAGGGCGACCAGCCGGTCGCGCCTCCGGCTCCGACCGCCGACGAGGTTCTCGCGGCGAAGAAGGTGAAGAAAGCGACGCCCAAACCCGCGCTGAGCGCTCCCGAAGCGAAGCCCGAGCCGATCGCCGCAGCCAAGACGGCGTCCGACACGGGAAGTTCCGCAGCGCCCCAGGCCAAGCCCAGGGCCGCTCGGCCTCATCCGGTCGTCGCGAAAAAGGCCGTGAGCGATGCGAAGGGGAAGGCCGAAGCGAAGTCGGAAGCGAAGCCGAAAACCGCGGTGAAGAAATCCAGAAAGCCCAAGGCTTAGGCGAGGAGCGATTCCCATGCTTCAACCGGCTCGAACAAAGTACCGCAAGCAACAGAAAGGACGCAACCGGGGCGTCGCGACGCGGGGAACGAAGGTTTCCTTCGGCGAATACGGCTTGAAGGCGACGACCCGCGGACGCCTTACTGCGCGTCAGATCGAGGCGGCCCGCCGTGCCATGACGCGCCACATCAAGCGGGGCGGGCGCATCTTCATACGCATCTTTCCGGACAAACCCGTTTCGCAAAAGCCCGCAGAGGTGCGAATGGGTAACGGCAAAGGGAACCCGGAGTATTTCGTCGCCGAAATCAGGCCGGGCAAGGTGCTCTACGAAATGGACGGGGTGGATGAGCCGACCGCGCGGGAGGCGTTTGCGCTTGCCTCAGCCAAGCTTCCGCTGCGCACGATGTTTGTGTTCCGTCAGATGGGGTGAGGGTCGAACAAGAGGGCATGATCATGAAGGCCAGTCAACTCCGCGCCAAGGATCCGGCGCAGCTTTCCAAGGAGCTCGAGGAGCTGCTGCGCGCTCAGTTCGGTCTGCGCATGCAGAAGGCGACGCAACAGCTCACCAACAGCAGCCAACTGAAGAGCGTGCGCCGTGACATCGCGCGGGTGCGCACCATCCTGAAGGAAAAGGTGGAAGTGAAATGAGCGAGGCCAAGACCACCCGTACGCTGACCGGACGAGTCGTCAGCGACAAGATGGACAAGACCGTGACGGTATTGGTCGAGCGCCGTGTCACCCATCCGATGTACGGAAAGATCGTGACCCGCTCGAAGAAGTACCATGCCCACGACGAAAAAAACGAGTGCGGCGAGGGTGATCTGGTCGTGATCGAGGAGTGCCGCCCGATCTCCAGGACCAAGGCGTGGCGGATCGCCAAGCTGGTCGAGAAGGCACGGGCGGCGTAGGCAGATTGGGCTTGGCAAAGGTTTTGAGGCTTGGCAAAGGTCTTGATTTCGCGTAGACTTCGCTGCCTTTTCACGTCCCGGACGGGATCCAAAACTGCCTGCCCGTAGCGTATTCGGGCCGGACAAGTTGGAGACGGAAAAATGATTCAGATGCAGACGGTGCTCGATGTCGCCGATAACACCGGCGCGCGCGCTGTGATGTGTATCAAGGTGCTGGGCGGCTCGAAACGCCGCTACGCCAACATCGGCGACGTCATCAGGGTGAGCATCAAGGACGCGGCGCCGCGCGGCCGCGTCAAGAAAGGTGAGATTTACCACGCCGTCGTGGTGCGCACGGCCCAGGGGGTGCGGCGCTCCGACGGCAGCCGCATCCGGTTCGATTCCAACGCGGCGGTGTTGCTCACCAGCAAGATGGAGCCCATCGGCACGCGCATCTTCGGGCCGGTGACCCGCGAGCTTCGCAGCGAGCGCTTCATGAAGATCGTTTCGCTCGCCCCTGAAGTCCTTTGACTAACCGCCGCGACTGACAGCTCAATGGAGAAAATCAGAAAAGGCGACGACGTCATCGTCACCGCCGGCAAAGACAAAGGAAAGCGGGGGACGGTGCTGCGGATCGTGGATGCGGGGCACCTCGTCGTGGAGGGGGTCAACCGCGTCAAGAAACATCAGCGCCCCAACCCCATGAAGGGTCTGACCGGCGGCATCGTGGACAAGGACATGCCCATCGATGTCTCGAACGTCGCTCTGTACAACCCGCAGACCAAGAAGGCCGACCGCGTGGGCTTCAAGCTGATGGAGGACGGGCGCAAGGTGCGCGTGTTCAAGTCCAACGGCGAAATGGTGGACGCCTGATCCTTTAGGACTTCGAAAATCTATCTATGGCTCGCCTACAAGACTACTACCGCAAGGATGTGGTGCCCGATCTGATGAAGAAGTTCGGGTACAAGACATCGATGCAGGTACCGCGCATCAAGAAGATCACGCTCAATATGGGTGTGGGCGAGACGACGACGGACAAGAAGATCCTGGACAACGCGGTTGCCGACCTCACCAAGATCGCCGGCCAGAAACCCGTGGTCACCAAGGCCAAGAAGTCGATCGCGACGTTCAAGGTCCGCAAAGGGTTCCCGGTCGGGTGCATGGTGACCCTGCGCGGCCAGCGAATGTACGAGTTCCTGGATCGTCTGGTCACCGTGGCGATCCCGCGTATCCGTGACTTCCGCGGCATCTCGAGCCGCGCATTCGACGGCCGCGGCAACTACAGCCTCGGCGTCAAGGAGCAGATCATCTTTCCGGAAATCGAATACGACAAGATCGACGCTCTGCGAGGGCTCAACATCAGCATCACCACCACCGCGAAAACCGACGACGAAGCGCGCGCGCTGCTCGCCGCCTTTCGCTTTCCGTTCAAGACCTGAAGGATCGCCATGGCCAAACTCGCCCTGATCAACCGCGACAAAAAACGCCGCAAAACGGTGGCCAAGTTCGCCGCAAGACGCGCGGCGCTGCTCGCAATCATCAACGACGCCAAACGCTCCGACGAAGAGCGCCAGGAGGCGCGCGAGAAGCAACAGCAGTTGCCGAGGAACGCCTCGCCCGTGCGCCTGCGCAACCGCTGCAGGCTGACCGGCCGGCCGCGCGGCGTGTTCCGTAAGTTCGGGCTTGGGCGCAACAAGCTGCGCGAGATCGCGCTGCGCGGGGAGATCCCGGGCTTGATCAAGGCGAGCTGGTAGGAGGCTTCCCGCATGAGCATGACCGATCCCATTGCCGACATGCTGACCCGCATCCGCAACGCCCAGGCGGTCGGAAAGACCGCGGTCGGCGTTCCGTCCTCCAATCTCAAGATTTCCATCGCTCAAGTGCTGAAGGACGAGGGTTACATCGACGGCTTCACTGTTCGCGAAAAGGAAGGGAAACCGGAGCTCGAAATCGGCCTCAAGTACTACGCGGGGCAGCCCGTGATCGAGAAAATCGAGCGCGTGTCCACGCCGGGGTTGCGCATCTACAAGGGGCGCGATGAGCTGCCCCGCATCATGAACGGGCTCGGCGTCGCCATCGTCTCCACCTCCAAGGGCGTCATGACCGATCGCAAGGCGCGCGCCACCGGTGTCGGCGGCGAAGTGCTCTGCATCGTAGCCTAGGAATCGGCCATGTCGCGGATCGCGAAATTTCCCGTTACCCTACCCAAGGGCGTCGAGGCGACGCTTGCAGCTGAAACCCTCTCCATCAAAGGGCCGCTGGGAACGCTGTCGCAGCGGCTGCGCGGCGACGTCAGCATCGAGAAGGACGGCGACAAGCTGGTATTCAAGGCTCTCGAGGATTCGGACGAGGCCAACGCCATGTCGGGAACGCTGCGGGCGCTCGCCGCCAACATGGTGCTCGGAGTCACAAAGGGTTTCGAGAAGCGGCTGACGCTGGTCGGGGTCGGCTATCGCGCGCAGGCGCAGGTGGACAAGTTGAACCTTACCCTGGGTTTTTCGCATCCCGTCGTGCACCCCATGCCCAAAGGGGTGAAGGTCGAGACTCCCTCGCAAACCGAAATCGTGATCAAGGGGTTGGACAAGCAGCTCGTAGGACAAGTCGCCGCCGAGGTGCGCGCCTACCGGTCGCCCGAGCCTTACAAGGGCAAGGGTGTGCGCTACTCCAACGAGCGGGTGATCTTGAAGGAAACCAAGAAGAAGTAGGGAACCGCGATGATCGACAAAAAAACGGCAAGACTTCGGCGCGCTTCGCAGACGCGCCGAAAAATCCGTGAATTGGCGAAGGTGCGGCTGGCTGTGCATCGAACCAATACTCATATCTACGCCCAGCTGCGCTCGGTGGACGGAAAAGTGTTGACCTCCGCCTCCACCGTGGAGAAGGAAGTGCGCACCAAAGTCTCGAACGGGGGCAACAAGGCGGCAGCGGTGGCGGTAGGCAAGCGCATCGCCGAGAAAGCGAAAGGTTTGGGCATTGAGGCGGTCGCGTTCGACCGCTCCGGCTACAAGTATCACGGCAGGGTCAAAGCGCTGGCAGACGCCGCGCGAGAGGCCGGCCTCAAGTTCTAGATTGGTTCTAGATTGGCGACGGATAGGGGGCCTTCCTCCTAAAGTCCCACTAGGCGAGCACTCTAAAGGGAAACACGATGGCGAGAATGCAACCCAGAATGCAGGGCGGCGAACAGCGCACGGACGGCCTGAAGGAGAAGATGGTCTCCGTGAACCGCGTCACCAAGGTCGTGAAGGGCGGACGGATCCTCGGTTTCGCAGCGCTCACCGTGGTCGGTGACGGTGACGGCGCAGTGGGCATGGGCAAAGGCAAGGCGCGCGAAGTGCCGGTGGCGGTCCAAAAAGCCCTGGAAGAGGCGCGCCGCAAGATGTTCCGCGTGTCTCTGAAGAACGGCACGCTGCAGCACGCGGTGATCGGCAAACACGGCTCCTCGAAAGTGATCATGCAGCCGGCCTCCGAAGGGACGGGCATCATCGCCGGCGGCCCCATGCGCGCGGTGTTCGAAGTGATGGGCGTGACCAACGTGCTCGCAAAGTGCATCGGCTCGACCAATCCCTACAACGTGGTTCGCGCGACGCTCGACGGCTTGAAGAGGATGAATACTCCCGCGCAGATCGCGGCCAAACGCGGCAAGTCGATCGAGGAAATCACCAGCTGAGGGGATGATGCATATGGCCGACAAGAAAATCCGGGTGACCCTCGTCAAGAGCACCAACGGCTGCAAGAAGGAGCATCGTGCCACCGTGCGCGGCCTGGGGCTGCGGCGCTTGCGTCAAACCGTGGAGCTCAAGGACACGCCGCAAGTCCGCGGCATGATCAATAGCGTAACTTATCTGGTGCGCGTCGAGGGATAAATGGAACTCAATACGCTGAAACCCGCTCCCGGCTCGAAGCACGTGCGCAAGCGCGTTGCCCGCGGCATCGGGTCGGGGACGGGCAAAACGGGCGGCCGCGGGCACAAAGGCCAGAGAGCGCGCTCCGGGGGCTTTCACAAGGTGGGCTTCGAAGGCGGGCAGATGCCGCTGCAGCGCAGGCTGCCCAAGCGCGGCTTCAACTCGCCGACGCGGGAAGACACCGCCGAAGTGTTGCTATCGGATCTCGAGGGCGTCAAGGCCGAGACAATCGATCTCGCCGTGTTGAAAGAAGCAGGCGTCGTTCCGGGATCGGCCAAGAGAGCCAAAGTGATCGTCTCCGGCAAGCTCACGCGCAAAGTGACGCTTACCGGTGTCGCGGTGAGCAAGGGCGCGCGCGCCGCAATCGAAGCGGCGGGCGGCAGCACCGATGCGCCCATTCCTCAACCCAAGCCGAAACGTGAGGCCAAGGCCGTACCTGCGTCCCAGCCGCAGGCCGAGGTCCAATCGGGCAAAGGGGAAGCGAAACACGAAAAGCGCGCCGGCGACGCGAAGGCAACGAGCGAATCAAGAGGCGAACGCGGCTCGAAAGACAAGGGCGAAGGGAAGAACAAGCGCGAAGTCGCTCGGCCTGGGCCGGAGGGCAAGAAAGGCGGCAAAGCGTAGATGGCCACCCTGACCCCGCAGCTCGGCAAGACCGGTAAATACGGCGATCTGAAGAAGCGCCTGACGTTTCTGCTGTTGGCGTTGGTCGTTTTCCGGATCGGCGCGCACATTCCGGTGCCGGGCATCGATCCGATCAAGCTCGCGGAACTGTTCCAGTCCCAACAAGGAGGGATTCTCGGCCTGTTCAACATCTTCTCGGGCGGAGCGCTTTCGCGCTTCACCATCAGCGCGCTGGGCATCATGCCCTATATCTCGGCCTCGATCATCATGCAGCTCATGACCGCGGTGTCCCCGCAGCTGGAGCAGCTCAGAAAAGAGGGCCAGGCAGGCCAGCGCAAGATCACCCAGTACACTCGCTACGGGACGGTCTTTCTCGCGCTTTTCCAGGCGACCGGCATCTCGATCGCGCTCGAGTCGCAGCCCGGACTTGTGATCGACCCCGGCCTGATGTTCCGCTTCACCACCGTCGTCACGCTGGTGACGGGCACGATGTTCCTGATGTGGCTCGGCGAGCAGGTGACCGAGCGTGGCTTGGGCAACGGCATCTCGATCATCATCTTCGCCGGCATC
>VBCJ01000428.1 GCA_005884335.1 Betaproteobacteria bacterium
TTCTTCACCTTGCCGTCATCCGCTACCAGGACTTCTGCCACCGCCTTGTGGTTTCTTATGACGGGTGTCACGGAGAACACCGTGCCGGATTGTGTTTTCTCCACGCGCGCAATGATGTTCGTCAGAGAGGCTTTACCGAGTGCCATCAGGGTAAGCTGTTCCGAAGATCGTGCGACGTGCGGCACATCCCTGAATACTTCGACGTTCGGCGTCCACTTGTCGCCTTCCGGACTTCCGCTGAGCTCTTGAAGCACGTTCTTCTCAGCCGGGACCGACAGGCCCTTTTCCGCTGTATAGACGGAGAGCGAGAGCTTCCCGTCTTCGAGTTCAAATTTCGCGGAGATTGGCACGGCGCCGCCCTTCGCTGTCTGGCGCACGCCGTCAATCAGCGTGTGCTTGCTTTTGCCCAGAGCTTCAAGCAGTGCCTTCGTGTCCTTGGAATCATCCGCGCTTGCGACGGGCATCACACCAAACATCGTCATCAGCAAAACTACGGTCAAGCTCAAAACAGATCGTCGTTTCATGAACATCTCCTTGGTTCCATAGACAGGTTGACTTCCTCGACATCGCACACTCATCGAGCACGGTAGGCAAGCGGTCATGGCGCTTTTTGCAGGGTGCCGTACCAAGCTTCGGCGCCGTTGAGCATCAGGCGCACACGCGGTCCATCCTGCTGCACCTGGTAGCACTCTTCGGCACCGGCGGGCCGAACCCACTTCCAGCACATTTCATCCTCTCTCACGCGCCATGAGCCGCGCACTTCCCGGCTCATTTCCGTCCCGCTGAACGTGCCTCCGAGCTTAAAGCGGTAAGCAAAATGCACGCCGTCGCCGAATTCCTTGTCCTGGAACAAGCTCTGCAGCGAGGCACCGTTGACCTTGCGCCAACGTTCATCAGCGCCCGACACAGGCAGCGATAAGGCTACTAACCCGCAAAGCAAACCACTAGCTAAGGCACTTCTCACAGGTCTGCGCAACCCGCTGCCAATGGATGTTTTCCATGAATGCATCGACGTACGCTGCCGCCTTCGCGCCGTAGTCGATGTGATAAGAATGCTCATACATATCGAGCGCGAGGATCGGTGTCGCACCGGCGAGCGCATGCGTGTGGTCGGCCGCCCATTGATTCACGAGCCTGTTGCCTCGGTCTGACCAGACAAGAAGTACCCATCCCGAGCCGCCTCCCAGGGCTTTGCCCATTGCGGTAAATTCGACGCGCCAGCGCTCCAGCGAGCCGAAGTCCTGCGCGAGCTGGTCGTGGAGATCTCCCGCAGACAGGCGGCCATCGCCGCCCAGGCTGTCGAAATAGCATTCGTGAAGAATCATGGAATTCGTCGCGATCAGCTCCTCGCGCTTCAAGCCGTTCACCACGAAAACCGGCGCGGAGCCATAGTCGAGCTCGGCGAGCTTCGCCAGGATGCTGTTCAGCCGCTTGACGGCACCGCCATAGTTGTTCTCGTAATGGCTGACGATCAACTTCTCGGAAAGCCCGCGCAGCCGTTTCGGGTCGCAAGCGAGAGGTTTCATTTCGAAAGGCATTGGCCCTCCTCCCTTGCTCACAATGTCCCGTAGGAAAAGTCGTCGAACGAAGTCACGCTGTCCGCCTTTGTCCACACACCTACCGCTCCGGGGCCTGCGATATGCGTATCGTCCAGGTCGATATAGTGTTTGCCATCCAAGTGAACGGAAATGTGCTTGTCGTTGAATTCCACCCGCAACGTATGCCAGACGTTGGCGCGGACCGGCGCATCGACGTACTTGATCGTGATGCGGCGTCCGTTCGCGGTGTAGTAAAGCGACACGTTGTCCTCCAGCGCATTGGCGCGGGCGACGTAATAGTTGTTGCCATCCTTCCAGCGCCACAGCACCCCGCCCGCCTGGTCCTCCTTTCCGCTCAGCGGCTTGAATTTCACTTCGACGAAGCCAGCCGCAAGTGAGGCGTTCTTCTTGACGCACCACGGGAACGTGCCCCGTCCAGTCTGTTGCAGCACGTTTTTCCCGCTGGGCGCCGTCGGGTCGGAGCCGACGGCCCACCTCGGATTGCCGGAACCTGTTACACCCGCCTCCCAACCCTGCGGGAGTGCCCCGGGGCTCGTGCTATCGAAGTTCTCGGTCTCGGCTTGCACGGCAAATGCGGTGGCGCAAGCGAAAATGGCAAACACAACGCTTTTCATGCGTCGCTCCTGATGGTGGGCTGATCACGCAAAACGGGCGTGCGGCGCCGGCTGCCAGGGCGGCGGTGAAAATGCGGAAGATGTGTTGAATCGCGCACAAACTCTCCTCCGACATGGCAGCCGGAACCGAGCAGAGCTTGGACGCGGTTAGGCGTCTTGCACGGGGAGCCTGCGATACCCCCGTTGCGTCAATTCTAATACCTGGAGGCGGCAAAGCAAGCCCCGGATGACCCGACGCTATTTCCAGAGGTCCACGGATTGCCCGCGTTTACGCATACGATCCGCGCGCGCCTGGAGAAAGCGCTGGAACGAGGGCTCATTGCGGTACTCGCCGGATGAGACGTACGCGAACGCGCCCGCGAGGTGAAAAGGTCTTATATACGCCTCGGTCCGGATCACCTCGCGGCCCGTAGCGTCAAAGAACACGATGCTGGGCGTGTAGACGATCTTCAGCGCGCGCGCCCACTCGTCGGCGTGCAGCTTGAGGCCTTGCGGCGTTGTAAGCATCGCGTCAGCTCCCAGCGCAAAGCGCACCACATCGAATTGCCCGAGCTCTGCCTTGACCTCAGCTCGAGTGAAACCCTCTGCGTGCAGCTCGTCGCAGCCCGCGCAATAAGGGGTCTCGAAAACGACAGCGAGCGGCTTCGAGCCGGACCTTCGCCGCAGGTCGTAGGGCGGCCGCATGAAGAACGGTTCCTCGTGCAGTTTTTCGTTCGCCGCCTCCTTCACCGCGGTCCTCATATAGTCGGCGAAGGACTGCTTTCCTTCCATGCGACCCGCGACGTAATCGATCGCCGCCTCGAACCGGTGCGGGGGATAGTAGCCGTTGAGGCGGGCGACGGTGCCTCCTTTTTCGTACAGGAAAAGAATTGTTGGAGTGAACTGTACGCGCATTAGCCGCGCGAAATCCTTTTCGCGCATCACCTTGCCGTCTAGCAAGGTCAGCTCTCGGTCGCCCCAGATATTGAGCGCGATCGCGACGAAGTAGCGGCGCGTCTTGCTGACGATGAGCGGCTGGGTGAAGTTCGTCTGCATCAGCGCCTTGCAATAGGGGCACCCGTCCTGCCCGAAGTAGAGAAGCAGACGCTTTCCCTCCTTCGCTGCCTCGCGTACGTCCTCGCGAAGATCGAGGAAGCTCTCGCTGAACCATCCCGGGATGTCGATGGCTTGCGGGCTTGCCGTCTGCGCGAAGGCCGAGAATGGCGCAAGCAGAGCGGCGGTGAGCGTAAGCAGGCCGTTCCTCATATCCGAGGCCCCTGCGGAGTATCCTATGCCTGTCATGACCAAACGGCGCAACTTTCTTCTCGGCGGCTCAAGCGCCGCGCTCGCAACCCTGATCGCGCCGGCGGCCCGGGCGCAGGTGCTGCAATCGGTAAGCGGCAGTGAGCACTGGACGACGAAGAAAACCGATGCGGGCGACGTGCGGCTTTTCATGTGGCGCAAGCGCACCGCCGAGTCGCCCAAAGGCACCATCCTCTTCGTGCACGGCTCATCGGTCTCGGCGACTCCGGTGTTCGACCTGCAGATTCCCGGCA
>VBCJ01000188.1 GCA_005884335.1 Betaproteobacteria bacterium
CGCTTGTCACGCGCGAGCACCGCGAAAAGGTCAAAAGCTATGTAGACCTCGGCGTGAAGGAGGGCGCGAGCTTGGTGGTGGACGGTCGCGGCTTCAAGGTGGCCGAGCGGCCGGATGGATTTTTCCTCGGAGGAAGCCTGTTCGACAAGGTCAGGCCCGAGATGCGCATTTACAAGGAAGAGATCTTCGGCCCGGTGCTCTCCGTGGTGCGGGCGAAGAATTTCGAGGAAGCGCTTGCGCTGCCTTCGGACCACGAATACGGCAACGGCGTGGCGATCTTCACCCGGAACGGGGACGTGGCGCGCAACTTCACGCACAAGGTGAACTGCGGCATGGTCGGCATCAACGTGCCGATCCCGGTGCCGCTGTCGTTTCACAGCTTCGGCGGCTGGAAGCACTCGATCTTCGGCGACATGAACCAGCACGGGCCGGAAGGCGTGCGCTTCTACACCCGCATCAAGACCGTGACCTCGCGCTGGCGCGAGGGCGTGAATCCCGGCGCAAATTTCGGCATGCCCCTGATGAAATAAGCACAGCGAAGGCGGCGCTGACGATGGTCAATCTCCACGACATCCGATACCTGCGGATCGGCACGCCGGATCTGGAGGCCGCGATCGAGTTCGCGACCAGGATCGTCGGGCTGCAGCTGGCGGGCCGGGAGGGCAAGGCCGCGTATTTCCGCAGCGACAAGGCATCGGTGCGGGGCGACACGCGCGATCACACGCTGGTCTATTTCGAGGGCGATCCAGCGGACCATGTCATCGCCTTCGATCTCAAGAACCGGGACGACTTCGACAAGGCGGGCGCGGAGATCGAGAAAGCCGGCCATGCCGTGCGTCACGGCACGAAGGAGGAATGCGAGCTGCGCCGCGTGCAGCAGTTCCTCGCGTTCAAGGACCCGACCGGCAACAAGATCGAGGTCGTGGTGCGGCCGTTCCACAGCGGCGAGCGCTATTTCCCCGCACGCGACGCCGGAATCACGCATTTCAGCCACATCGGGCTGCGCACCTCCGATGCTCCGCGCGACGAAGCCTTCTGGACGCGACTCCTCAACGCGCGCGTGTCGGACTGGATCGGCGACGCGCCGCTCCTTCGCGTCGGCACCATCCATCACACGCTCGCCTTGTTCCCGTCTCCGCACCCGGGGGTGCAGCACATCAACCACCAGGTCGAGGATTTCGACGACGTGATGCGCTCCTACTATTTCCTGCGCGAGAAGGGCGTGAAGATCGTATTCGGCCCGGGCCGCCATCCTTCCTCCTCGGCCTGCTTTCTTTACTTCGAAGGGCCCGACAGGATGGTTTATGAATATTCGGTGGGCGTGAAGCACATCCTGCCCGAGGAAGAATCGAGCTACCGGCCGCGGCAGTTCCCGTTCGCGCCGGAATCGTTCTGCATGTGGGGCTCGCGCCCCGACATCCCGGAGTTTCGCGAAAACAGGAAAGACGAAGGAATAAAAAAGGCGCCGCTGAAGACCGTCGCGTGACCGCACTCGCAGGCGTGCCTGGAGTTCGCTTCTTACCGGCAGGAACCATGAGAAGGAGGAGACCATGCGTAACAGGCTGATCGCGGGCGTGCTTGCATCGCTCCTTGCGTCGTGCGCGGGCGTTCCGCCGGCGCCGACCGCACCTTCCGCGCTCCCCGCGCCGCCGCCGACCGCGCCCGCGCCACCACCCGCCGCGCCCGCGCCGCCGCCCACCGCGCCCGCGCCGCCGCCCGCCGCCGCGCTCCCGGTGCCGCCGCCCGCCGCGCCCGCACCGCCCCGGATCGTCAACGTGATCGTCTTTCCTGGGGGCTTCAACTGGCCGATCTGGGTCGCGCAGGAAAAAGCTCTCTTCGCCAAGAACGGCCTCGAAGTGAAAATCACCCCCACGCCGAGCTCGGTGTTCCAGCTGACCAATCTCATCGACGGCAAGTTCGACATCGCGATGACGGCGATCGACAACCTCATCGCCTACCGCGAAGGGCAGGGCGAAGTTCCCAGGCTCGGCCCCGATCTTTTCGCTTTCATGGGCTGCGACAACGGTTTCCTGAGGCTCGTGACCGTGCCGGAGGTGGGGAATTACCGCGAGCTGCACGGCAAAGCGCTGTCGGTGGACGCGCTCACGACGGGATACGCGTTCGTGCTGTTCGAAATCCTGGCGCGCAACAGGATGCAGAAAGACCGCGACTACACCGTCGTGACCGCGGGCGGCGTGCTGCAGCGCTTCCAGGCGCTCATGGAGAAGAAACACGCGGGTACCCTGCTTCTCTCGCCGTTCGAGGTGCAGGCCGAGGCGAAGGGGTTTCATCGCCTCGCCAACGCGATCGATGTGCTGGGGCGCTACCAGGGATTGGTGGGCGGCGCACGCAAGAGCTGGGCGGAGCAGAACCGCGACGCCGTGGTCGGCTACATCCGCGCATACAGCGACGCGGTCGACTGGCTGTACGATCCGACGAACCGGGATGAGGCGCTCGCGATCTTCATGAAGAATCTGCCGGGCGCGAGCGCTCCGGCGGCGCTGACCGCATACGGCATCCTGCTCGGCTCGACCGAAGGATTCCAGAGGAAAGCGAAAATCGACATGGAAGGCGTCAAGACGGTGCTTGCGCTGCGCTCGAAGTACGGGCAGCCGCGCAAGTCCCTGAGCGATCCCTCTCCTTACTATGATTCGCGCTTCTACGACGCGGCGATGAGACGCTGACCGGAAGCGAGCCCGATTTTCACCCGACAAGAGAAAACGTGAATACACCCGCTCACCTTCAGGTACTCGGCATCTGCGGGAGCCTCAGGCAGAAGTCCTACAACATGGCCGCACTCAGAACGGCGGGGGAGCTGATGCCGCCCGGCCTCAAGCTCAACATCACGGGCATCGGCGAGCTTCCGATCTACAACTTCGACGTCCAGGAGAAAGGTTTCCCGGCTCCGGCGACGAAGCTGCGCGACGAGATCCTCGCGGCGGACGCGCTGCTCTTCGCCTCGCCGGAATACAACTGGTCGGTCGGTGCGCCGCTCAAGAACGCGATCGACTGGATGTCGCGGTTCCAGCCGCAGCCGTTCAACAACAAGCCCGCGGCGCTCTTCAGCGCCACGGGCGGGCCGGTCGGCGGAGCGAGGGGGCAGTACGACCTGCGCCGCATCCTCTCCGGGCTCGGCGTGCACTGGCTGATGAAGCCCGAAGTATTCATCGGCATGTCGGCGAGCAAGTTCGCGGACGGAAAGCTGACCGATGAGACGACGCGCAAATTCCTCACCGATCAGATGGTCGCGTTCGAGGACTGGATCAAGCGCATGAAACGCGCTTTTGCGTAGAGCGGAAAAGGGGAGCGAATGAGCTACAAGTTGCTGAGCTATCAATCCGGGCGGGAGGCGCGCGCCGGAATTCTCGTGGGCGAGCAAATCTACGACGCGGCCCGCCTCGCCGGGCAGCCGGCGTGGTCTACGGTCCTCGGCGCGCTGCAGGACTGGGGCAGGGCGCATCGCGCCTTCGCCGCCGGCGCGAAGCGCATCGCGGAGGGAAAGAGCAAGGCGAAAGGCTTGCCGCTCAAGCGCGCGAAGCTGCTCGCGCCGGTGCTCTATCCTGGCAATATCTATTGCGCGGGCGCCAACTACACCGATCACATGGCCGAGATGGCGCGTGCGCAGGGCAAGGAGCCGGGGCCGACGATGAAGGATCTGGGCGAGAAGCCCTGGCACTTCGTCAAGACCTCGAGGAGCTCGGTGGTCGGGCCCGGCTCGAAAGTGAAGCTCCCGGATTACTCGCAGAAGGTCGACTGGGAAGTCGAGCTGGCGGCCGTGATCGGCAGGACGGCGAAAAACGTGCCGGTCGCGAAGGCCCTGGGCTGCGTCGCCGGCTACACCATCGCGAACGATCTCTCGGCGCGCGATGCGATGAAGCGCGACAAGAACCCGCCGACTTCGCCCTTCCATTACGACTGGGTCAGCCAGAAGTGCTTCGACGGCTCCTGCCCGCTCGGGCCCTGGATCGTCCCGGCCGGCGAGATTCGCGATCCCCATCAGCTCGGCATCAAGCTGTGGGTAAACGGCGAGCTGATGCAGGACTCCCACACGAGCAAGCTGATCTTCGATACCGCCGAGCAGATCGCGATGCTGTCTTCGCGCGTGACGCTCCGCCCGGGCGATCTCGTGCTCACCGGGACCCCGGCGGGAGTGGGCATGGGACGCGGCCGTTTCCTCAAACCCGGTGACGCGGTCAGGCTGTGGATCGAGACGATCGGCGAGTTGAACCACACGCTGGCCTGAGCGTCTCGCGAAAATCAACCGAAAGGATAGCGCCATGTCGAAAGAATTGTGGGACAAGGGACTCGCCGTGCGCAAGGAAGTGCTCGGGGCCGAATACGTCGAACGCCAGCTCAAGGCTGTCGATGATTTCGGCATGCCGATGCAGGAGCTGGTGACCCAGTCCTGCTGGGGATGGCTGTGGGCGCGCCCGCAGCTGCCGCGCAAGCTCCGCAGCCTCGTCAACCTCGGCATGCTCGCCGCTCTGAACCGCCCGAACGAGTTCAAGACGCACGTGAAGGGCGCGCTCACCAACGGCTGCACCCGCGAGGAAATCCGCGAGGTCCTGCTTCAGGTGGCGGTGTACTGCGGGATGCCCGCGGGGGTCGAGGCGTTCAGGCTCGCCCGCGAGGCGATGAAGGAATACGAGCAGGAAAAACGGTCATGAACGGGCCATGATCAACGCTTGCCCCGCCCGCCCGGGAGGAAAACTTCGTCCAGACGCAAGGTGGTTCTCACCGTGCCGCTGGTGCGATCGAACAGAACGTTGAAGAACCTGTAATTGACCTCGAGATAACGCCAGGTCCACGTTTCTTCGTCGCGCGCCGGAAAATACCAGACCTCCTTCGGCCGACCGAGCAGCCGGCGCACGTCCTCGCGGGGCATTCCCGCGACTACCTTGGAGAAGTACTCCTCCCTCAGCACCTGGCGGACTGCCCGCACGGCCCGGTCCGGACCGATGTCGATCATGAAGGTCTGCACGCCGCTTGGGCCCATCGGATATTCCCAGGCCTCGGAGCCGTCGGCGTTTTCCCACACGGTGCCGGGCGCGCCGACGCGCGCTTCGACGTCCTGGGCGGAATCCCCCGGGGATATGGCGTAGAAATTTGCGCACCCGGCCGCGAGCAAGGCGAGGGCGATCAGAGCGGCGCGATGAAGCGCTGCGATCATGAAGCGAAAGTCTATTTGCGCTTGCCGTCGCTCGTATCGATCTGGAACCGCGAAATGCTCTTGAGCGTCCCGGTGGACCTGTCGAACTGGACGTAGAGCTCCATGTTGCGGACTCCCCACTCGCGATAGCGCCAGGACCACACCTCTTCGTCGCGGGCGCCGAACACCATGATCTCCCCGGGCCGGCCGAGCAGTCGGCGCACCTCGTCGCGGGACATTCCAGCGCGCACTCTCGAAAAATATTCGTCGTTCAACACCTGGTGGACTTCCCGCACGGCGTGGTCGGATCCGAGAGTCACCATGTAGGTCTGCCTTCCGAGCGGCCCCCCTGGATATTCCCAGACCTCCGATCCGTCTGCGTTCTTCCTGACCGTCTCCGGCGCGCCGAGCTTCGCCTGGACCTGCTGCGCGGGCATCCCGCTGGAGACGGCGGTGAAATTTGCGCATCCGGCAAGGGATGCCGCGAGCATGAGGAGAAGAAGGAGAAGGCCGAGGGGGGCTTTTGGCATGATATCGATCCAATGAGGTACGATCACAGACTCTAACAAAAGCTCACCTTCGTAAACATCGCCATGTTAGCCCCTATTCCTCGGTCCGGCGTGCGACACACAAGCTGACAGACACCTGAACATGCAGCGCAAGATACCTTGTGTGCTCATGCGCGGCGGCACCTCGCGGGGCCCTTATTTCCTCGCCTCCGACCTGCCTGCGGATCCCGGGCGGCGCGACGCCGTCCTGCTCAGCGTCATGGGCTCTCCGCATTCCCTGCAGGTCGACGGCATCGGGGGGTCCAACACGCTCACGAGCAAGGTCGCGATCGTCAGCCGGTCGCAGCGCGAAGGCGCCGACGTGGATTACCTGTTCGCGCAGGTCTCGGTGACCGAGGCGTTCGTCGACACCAAGCCCAACTGCGGCAACATGCTTGCCGGCGTCGGTCCTTTCGCGATCGAAAGCGGCCTGGTTCGCCCCGAGAGTCCCACCACGAAGGTGCGCATCTACAACGTCAATACGCAGACGCTGATCGAAGCGGTAATCCAGACGCCAGGAGGGCAGGTCGAGTACGCGGGCGATACGCATATCGATGGCGTTACCGAGCCGGCCGCGGCGATCAAGCTGACTTTTCTCGATGCGCTCGGTGCCGTTACCGGGAAGTTGCTGCCGACCGGAAGCCCCCTCGACCGGATCGACGGGATCGAGGCAAGCTGCGTGGACATGGCGATGCCGGTGATGATCATGGCTGCCGAAGCGTTCGGAAAGACCGGGCGCGAAACTCCGGAAGAGCTGGATGCGGACAAGGCGATGCTGAAAAAAATCGAGGCCGTTCGGCTGGAAGCGGGGAGGCGCATGGGGATGGGGGACGTATCGCGCCTGGTCGTGCCGAAACCGGTGCTGGTGTCGCGGCCGGTGCAGGGCGGGAACATCGCATCGCGCTACTTCACGCCGCACGCCTGCCATCGCTCGCATGCCGTGACCGGTGCACTTGCCGTCGGCGCCGCCGCGGTTCTTCCCGGAACCGTCGCGAGCCGCTACATCGAGCCGAAGGGATTTTCCGGCGGCGTGCTCAGCATCGAGCATCCTTCGGGTCATATCGAGGTCGACTTGATCACCAACCGATCGGGCCCGTCGCCGGTGGTCGAGCGCGCCTCGTTCGTCCGTACGGCACGGCGCATCTTTGAAGGCGTCGTGTACGTGCCGGACGCGCTTTTCGACTGATGCGCCGAGCAACGCGATTGAACGGCCCTCAACGAACCGTCACTTCACGGCGAACACCCAGACCGCACCCCCTTGCGGCACATCCGGATACTGGCCGGGGAAGATCAGGTTCATGCGCGTTTGCATTTTCGCGGGGTCGACGCCCCAGCCGGACTGAACCGCGACATATTGCTTGCCGTCGACCTGGAACGATACCGGCACTCCGGCAACGCCCGAGCCGGTCGGGAACTCCCACAGCACCTTGCCGGTCCTGGCGTCGAACGCGCGGAACATGCGGTCGTTGGTGCCGCCCGCGAACAGCAATCCGCCGCCCGTGGCGAGGACCGGACCCCAATTGAACGACGGCATGTTGGTCGTCCATACCTTTTTGCCGGTATCGAGATTCCAGGCCTGCAGCTCCCCGATGTGGTCGGCGCCGGCAACCATCTTCAGCACGTTTTTCGCGACGCCCATGAAGCGCTCGCCTTGCACGTATTTCGGGGCTTCGCCGGTGAGCTGGGTGCAGAGGTTGTCGTTGGCGGGGATGTAGAGCATCCGCGTCTGCGGGCTGTATGCGGCCGGCGGCCAGTTCTTGCCGCCCCACAGGCTCGGACAGAACTCGGCGGTCTTGCCGGTGCCCGGCTTGCGCGTCTCGTCGACGTCGGGCCGTCCGGTCCTGGGATCGAGACCCTTGAACACGTTCTGGCGCACGTAGGGCTGGCCGGCAACGAAGTTGATCTTGCCGCCGGTGCGCTCGAGCTGCCAGAGATAGCCGTTGCGCGCGACGTTGACGAGGCCCTTCACGGTTCTCCCGTCGCGCCGGTAGTCGACGATCAGCGGCGGCGAGACTTCGTCCCAATCCCAGGAGTCGTTGGGATGATATTGGAAGTGTCCCTTGATCTGCCCGGTGCCGGCGTTGAAGGCGACCACCGAGCTGGTGAAGAGATTATCGCCGGGACGCTGATCGCCGAACCACGGGCCGCCGTTGCCGGTGCCCCAGAAAGTGAGATGGGTCTCGGGGTCATAGGTCCCGGTGATCCAGATCGAGGCTCCGCCCCGCTTATAGTGGTCGCCGCCCGCGGGCCAGGTCTCGCTGCCCGGCTCGCCCGGTGCGGGCACGGTATAGGTCTTCCAGAGCTCCTTGCCGGTCTCCGCATCGAAGGCCGCGAGGAAGCCGCGCGCGCCCAATTCACCGCCTGATGCGCCGAGCAACGCGATTGAACGGCCCTCAACGAGCCGTCACTTCACGGCGAACACCCAGACCGCACCCCCTTGCGGCACATCCGGATACTGGCCGGGGAAGATCAGGTTC
>VBCJ01000429.1 GCA_005884335.1 Betaproteobacteria bacterium
TCTCCACGGTGAGCCGCAAGATTGCCGACCTGGAGAAGTCGCTCGGCGTTCGCTTGCTGGAGCGCTCGACCCGGCAGCTGCGCATGACGGAAATCGGCCAGGAATATTTCGAGCGGTGCCGGCGCGGATTGACGGAGCTCGAAGCCGCTGATGCGCTGGTGACGGATCGCCAGAACGAGATCTCGGGGCGTCTGCGAATTTCGATACCGCCCAGCCTGTCGGACATCGTCATCGTGCCGCTGGTCAATGCGTTCCAGACGCTCTATCCCAAGGTGGTCGTCCATTGTCTTGTGACCGAACGCCATGTCGATCACATCGCCGACGGGATCGACTTGTCCTTGCGGGGGGGCGATCACAAGGACAGCAGCCTCGTCGCGAGCACCGTGACGATTCACCGCCCCACGCTCGTCGCATCGCCTGGTTATCTAGCGGGCATCGAAAGCCTGTCGCATCCACAGGAAATTCTGCCCCACGTGCGGATCGCCTTTTCGCGCTGGGAGCGGCCGGTGCAATGGACCTTGAGCTCCGGTGACGACACGGTGCAAATCAACCCGGAACCGCGCTTCGTACTCAATGACTATGCAGGCGTGCAGCAGGGCGTCATAGACGGACTGGGCATCTCCGAGATTCCGAGCGTTATCTGCGAATCGGCGTTGCATGACCGGCGATTGGTCGAAGTGCTGCCCGAATGGCGCTTTGCGGCCATCAGAGTGGCAGCCACCTATCCCAGCAATCGTTACTTATCGCCGTTGGTTCGTTCCTTCAAGGATTTTTGCGTCAAGTACTTCGAGCGCCAGCCGCTTGCATGAGACGAGCATGCTGGTGATCTACGCGAATTGCGACGGTTGCGTCCCCGGCGGCCGGGACATCAATGAGCTACCAGGTTCGCCTTCACGATTTCCTGCCTGAATCGAAACACGTTCGGATCGCCGGGGTCGATGGTCGCGCGTATCCAGTGGGTATCGGGGTGGCCGAATGTCGCGACTCGGGTGAAGTTCTCGATGATGCGCTGGTCGCGGGAGCCGACGAGCGGCTTGTCGATGCGGAAAATGTGCGTATCCCCGTGAACGTAGACCACGGGCTTCCCGAACGCGAGGGTTTCCTTCTCCAGCGCGGCGAGGAAGGAGTCGTAGCCGGTCTTTCTGCGGCTGGCCGGCGGCTTCATGGCGAGCGCCCAGAGCGCGTACCTTTCCTGCCAGTTGGGGGTCCAGGTGGTCTGAAAGTACGGGTCCGCCTGCGCGATGATCATCACCGCCCGGCTGCCGCTGCGCGCCGCCAGATCGAAGGCTTCGCGCATCCATGCGAGGTTGGCAGCGTTGCGCTCCTCGTACTCGGCGTCCATCTGCGCAGTGCGGCCGAGGTTGTTGTTGCTTCCGATCATATGCAGCGTGAGGAACGTGACGTCGCCGAAGGTCCAGCGCGCGTTCTCGCGGTAGCTCGCATATTTGCTGTTCTCGCTTTGCCGGGTCAGCTTCATGCGGCTCTGGCCGAGGCTCGCATCGCCCTGGAAGAACATTTGCCGCAGTTTCGCCAGCCGCTCGAAGGGTTCGTAAGT
>VBCJ01000430.1 GCA_005884335.1 Betaproteobacteria bacterium
CTTTGGCTAAGAACGGCCGAAACAGCATAATCAGCTGGTTTCCGCCGTCGATCAGGTAACGCGCATGCCCTTAGCGATGGACGCTCCGGTTGTTCCGGCCGACAACAGGTTGAGGATAGGGGATTGGACCGTCGAGCCCGATCTCAATCAACTATCCACGCAGGGCAGGGCGGTGAAAGTCGAGCCCAAGGCCATGGCAGTCCTCCTCCACCTCGCGGACCGGCCCGGTCAGGTGGTCGGTCGAGAAGCGCTGCTTTCTCAGGGTTGGCCCGGTGTCGTCGTAGGTGACGATTCGCTCACGCAAGTAGTCATAAAGCTGCGCAAAGCGCTTGGAGACGATCCGGATCGGCCGACCTACATCCAGACCGTCACGAAGAGAGGCTATCGCCTGGTCGCACCGGTTCTGCGGCCGGCCGGGACCGCTGCTCCCCCCGTTCGGCGACGGCCGCACCGGGCTCGCTGGATCGCGGGCGCAGCCGCTCTCGCCTTGCTCATCGCGACAGGCCTTTGGTGGACTACCGGCCAGCAAGCAAGAAGGCTTTCGCCGGGTCCCGATCTCGTTGCCGACGCTGCGCAACCGCCGACCGTTGCGATAGCGCCCTTTGAGGCGCTCAGCAATGACAGCCAGGAATTGCTGCTGGCGCGCGGCATAACGACAGATCTTCTGACCGACCTGTCGAAGTCATCCGGCCTTTCGGTCATAGGGTTTTCGCCGATGGAGGGTCGACCCAGGAGCGAGGTCTGGAGTCAGGCCGAAAGTCGCTACC
>VBCJ01000189.1 GCA_005884335.1 Betaproteobacteria bacterium
AAGGACTGCAGCGCCTGCGCAACAGACTGTTCTTTCCGGGGCGCCGGACCGATCTCGGGCTGGTGCTGCTCGGGCTGTGGCTATTCGCGCAGCTCAGTCCCGAAACGCTGCTCTTTGGCACCGGCGATCTGCGCGATTTATTCAAGACACCCTCGGGCAAGCTCTACCCCGTCGAGGTATTCCTGCGCGTGGAGGCCGGAGTCGCCTGCGCCAACGGCCTGGCGGCGGGATTGCTCGCTTTATGCCTCATCGCGCGCAACCAGCCGGCGCGGGGAGTGGTCGTGATCTTTCTGGCCGCGGCGCTGGCTGTGCACACGTTCGGATTCGGACTGCTCGTCAGCTCCCAGGACATCCTCTCCTGGGTAACTCCCGGAGCCCTCTACGGCGTGGCTGCAGCAATCCTGCTGCTGCTCGTCGTCGCAGGGATTCCACGCACCGCGCAGCTTGCGCTCATGGGCGTTGCGCTGATGGCGGCGACGGCCCTCGTCAATCTCGCCCCCGCCAATCCCTACATGACGGCCTCTTTCGCGCTCTGGCAACAGGGGCATTTTCTCAATTTCAACGGCGCGACGCGCGTCGTTTCCGCCGTGTGGCCGTTTGCGGCGATGGTCTATCTCGTTCTGCTCGCCGCCGACCGCGGACAGGTGAGAGAGTAGGAAGCGCGCCCGGGGACGCCCGCCCGTCGCAGTATAATTAGCGTGACGCTCGTTCGAGCGGCGCGGGCGCGGCTCAGAAGCCACCGCTTCCGGTATCGCGCGCCGCTCAACTCGCTTGCTGCACACACCCGGAACTTGTGATGAGCTACTACGAAAGACACGTTTTTTTCTGCTGCAACCAGCGCCAGAACGGCGAGACCTGCTGCAACGACAAAGGCGCAAGCGGCATGCGTGACTACGCGAAAAAGCGGGTCAAGGAGTTGGGCCTCGCCGGTCCCGGGAAAGTGCGGGTGAATCAGGCCGGATGCCTGGACCGCTGCGAGGAAGGGCCGTGCGTCGTGGTGTACCCCGAAGGGGTCTGGTACACCTACGTCGATCGCGCCGATATCGACGAGATCATCGAGGAGCACCTCAAGGCCGGCCGGCTGGTCGAGCGCCTGCGCATATGAGCGGGGCGCTCGAGCGCATCTTCATCGACGGTGCGGCGGGCAGGATCGAGACGGTCCTCGAGCGTCCTGCGGGTGCACCGCGCGGCGCGGCGCTCGTTGCCCATCCGCACCCTCTCTACGGAGGGACGCTCGACAACAAGGTCGTGCAGACTCTCGCGAGAACCTTCGTCGAGCTGGGCTACGTGGCGCTGCGCCCCAACTTCCGCGGCGTCGGCGCCTCCGAGGGCGTGCATGACGAAGGCAGGGGCGAAACCGAAGACCTGCTCCGCGTCGCTGCGCACGTCAAGGAGGCTTTCGGGGATTCGCCTCTCGTGCTCGCGGGTTTTTCCTTCGGCGCCGCGGTCCAGACGCAGGTGGCGCAGCGCGTGAGCCCGCACCGCGTCGTGCTCGTGGCTGTTGCCGTGGGCCGCTTTCCCTCGGAAACGGTGCCCGGCGACTCGATCGTGATCCACGGCGAGCGGGACGAGACCGTGCCGCTTGCGAAGGTGTTCGACTGGGCGCGGCCACAGGAATTGCCGGTCGTGGTCATCCCCGGCGCCGATCATTTCTTCCATTTGCGCCTGAACGTCATCAAGAACATCGTAAAAGGTTCATGGCGGTACTAGCCGCGCACAATCTGCGCAAGTTCTACGGCGGCGCGGAGGTGGTCGCCGGCGTGAGCTTCGGCATAAAGGCAGGCGAATGCTTCGGGCTGCTCGGCCCCAACGGCGCCGGCAAGACCACCACCTTGAGGCTGTGTCTAGGCCTCACCGATCCCGACGGCGGCTCGGTCGAGCTGATGCAGCGCCCCGTGCCCGGCGAAGCCCGGCCCGCCCGCGCGCGCGTGGGAGTGGTGCCGCAGATGGACAACCTCGATCCCGATTTCACCGTCAGCGAAAACCTGCTCGTCTACGGCCGCTACTTCGGCCTCTCGGAGGGCGCCATCCGGGCGCGCATTCCCGAGCTGCTCGATTTCGCGGGCCTGACCGCGCGCGCCAAATCGCGAATCCAGACGCTCTCCGGCGGAATGAAGCGTCGCCTGACGCTCGCGCGCGCGCTCATCAACGATCCCGACCTGCTCTTCATGGACGAACCCACCACGGGGCTCGATCCACAGGCGCGCCATCTGATCTGGGAGCGGTTGAAGCAACTCCTCGCTGGAGGGAAAACCATCGTGCTCACCACGCATTTCATGGAGGAGGCCGAGCGGCTGTGCGCGCGGCTCGCCATCATGGACCGCGGGCGCTTCATCACCGAGGGAAGCCCGCGCGAGCTCATCCTCCGCCACATCGAGCCGCACGTGATCGAGGTGCACGGCGACGGCGTCACGGAATGGGCCGACCGGGAGGCCGGAGGGCTCGCGACACGCCTGGAAAAAAGCGGCGATACCGTGTTTTGCTACGCGGCGGATCCGGCCCCGCTGTTCGCGAGTCTTTCGGGCCGGCAGGAACTGCGCTACCTCCACAGGCCGGCCAACCTCGAAGACGTTTTCCTGAAGCTGACGGGAAGGGAGTTGCGCGACTGATGCATATCTTTGCCCCGCCTTCGATGGGCCTGCGCTTCGTTCCCGTGTGGCGCAGGAACCTTCTCGTGTGGCGCAAGCTCGCGATTCCCTCCATCCTCGGCAATCTCGCCGACCCCCTGATCTACGTGCTCGGCCTCGGGTACGGCCTGGGCTCGATGCTGCCCGAGGTCGGCGGCGTACCTTACATCGCGTTCCTCGCCGCGGGAATGGTGTGCTCGAGCACGATGAACAGCGCCACGTTCGAATCCATGTACTCGGCCTTCTCCCGCATGCATGTACAGCGCACCTGGGACGCCATCATGAACGCCCCGGTCGACCTCGATGACGTCGTGCTTGCCGAGCTCGCCTGGTCGGCGAGCAAGAGCGTGCTCTCGGGCGTGGCGATTCTCGCCGTCGTGTGGCTGCTCGGCCTGTCGGGCTCGGTCCTGTCTCTTTGGGTGATCGCGCTCCTGCCGCTCATCGGCCTCACTTTCGGCGCGCTCGCCCTCGCGGTCACGGCAATGGCGCGCAGCTACGACTTTTTCATGTACTACTTCACGCTGCTGATCACGCCGATGAATCTTCTGTGCGGGGTGTTCTTTCCGGTGGAGCAGCTGCCTGCCGCTTTTCAGGCGATCGCCGCGTTTCTTCCGCTCACGCACGCGGTGGCGATCGCGCGTCCGCTTCTGCTCGGCCAAATTCCGTCGGACGCGGTCTTGCACGCGCTCGTGCTGCTTGCCTATGCCGCGGCCGGGTTCTATGCTGCAACGGTCCTTTTCCGCAGGCGGTTGCTCAAGTAGCGATGCTCTGGATCAAGGCGCTGCATATCATTTTCATGGTGACCTGGTTCGCCGGGCTGTTCTACCTGCCGCGCCTGTTCGTCTATCACGCGATGGCCGAGGATGCGGCGAGCCGGGAACGGTTCAAGATCATGGAGCGCAAGCTCTACTGGGGGATCATGGCGCCGGGCGCGGTGCTGACCCTCGTCTTCGGTACGTGGCTGTGGCTCGGCTACGGCTTCACGGGTGCCTGGCTCTACGCCAAGCTCGGGGTCGTCGTCCTGCTGGTCGCCTACCATCTGTACTGCGGCAAGCTGCTTGCGGATTTCGCGCACGACCGAAATACGAGATCGCACCTGTGGTACCGCTGGTTCAACGAGGTGCCGGTAGGTTTTCTGGCGGCCGCGGTCGTTCTGGCCGTGGTGAAGCCGTTCTAGCCGCGCATCGCTTCGGCCGGCCGCACCGCCGGGCGGCCGGGCGGGCCGCCTGGATTTCCCCTTTTTCGACAATCTGCTAATCTTGGCATGCTCGTTGCGTAAGATTTCCCCGAAATGAACGCGAAAAACATCACATTGAGGCCCGGACGGCCGACCGATGCCGCCAAGATCGCGGCGATGTCGCGCGACCTGATCGAGACGGGCCTCGGCTGGTCCTGGGGATCCGACCGCGTTGCGCGCTCGATCGCAAACAAGGACACGTTCACGCTGCTCGCCTGCGACCGCGACCGCGTCGTCGCTTTTGCCATCATGTACTTCGGCGACGAGCACGCCCATCTGAATTTGCTCGCGGTGCGGACTTCCCACCAGAGACTGGGCATCGGACGACGTATGGTCGAATGGCTGACCGAGTCCGCCTTCGCCGCCGGGATCGCCACGATTCACCTCGAGCTGCGCGCGGCCAACACCACCGCGCGCAGCTTCTACCGATCGCTCGGCTTCACCGAGTCAGCCTACATCCCGGGTTACTACCGGGGCCGCGAAATGGCGCTGCGCATGATGCGGGTGCTGCGCAGGCCGGGCGTACCGCTGCCCGCTTGGGCCGCGCCGAAGTTGCCGAAGAGCTGACGCCTTCGCGGCAGGATACGCGGCGCGACAGGATCGCCCGACATGCGCGGTGCGGTGCTCGCTCTCACTGCCGGTCTCATGGCGAATGCCGCTTTCGCGGTCCCCGGACTCGAGCCCGGCGTATCGCGCGAGCTCGCGCAATGGCGTGCAAAAACCTACCGCGACGTTCGATATGCGCTGGCGATCAGCGTCACCGCCGGCGCGACAAAGCTCACCGGGACGGCGACGGTCGAGGTCACACTTGGGCGTAGCGTGCCCGATCTGGTGCTCGACTGGCGACCCTCGCCGGGCGCCTCGGGCGTAGGGCAGCTGCGCGTCAACGGCAAGCCCGCGAAGGCGAAGCTCGAGCGGGAACACCTGATCGTTCCTGCGCGGCTGCTCCGGCCGGGAAGGAACCGTATAACGCTCTCCTTCGAATCGCCGATCGCCCTGTCCAGCAGCGCCGTGACGCGCTACGTGGACCGCGAGGACGGCTCCGAGTACGTCTATACGCTTTTCGTTCCTTCGGATGCGAGCAGCGCTTTCCCCTGCTTCGACCAGCCCGATCTGAAAGCGCGTTTCAGTCTCGAGCTGGTCCTGCCGCGCGCATGGATCGCCGTCGGAAATGCTCCGATCGCGGGAGCGGAGGACGTGTCGAACAACCTGCGCCGGTTTCGATTCGCCGCGACGCCGCCGATCAGCACGTATCTCTTCGCCTTTGCCGCCGGGCCGTTCGCTGAGGTTCAGGTTCCCGCCTCGCCTCAATCCTCTCCCGCGGGGCGCAAGAGGGCGCGAGCGCAGCAAGCCGCCAAAGGGCGTCCGGGTTCTCCCATCAAGGAAAAGACACTCGAAACCAGGCTGTTCGTTCGCAAATCGCAGCTCGCGCGTGCCCGTACGGAGGCCCCCGAGGTGCTGCGGCTCAATCGCGAGTCGGTGCGCTGGTTCGAGCGCTACTTCAATTCGCGCTTTCCGTTTACCAAGTACGACTTGGTGCTCGTCCCGGAGTTCGCTTACGGAGGCATGGAGCACGCCGGGGCGGCCTTCCTGCGCGAGGAAGCGGTGCTGTTTCCGTCCACGCCGAACGAAACGGACATCCTCGCGCGCGCGCAGCTCCTGTTCCACGAGACCTCGCACCAGTGGTTCGGCGATTCTGTGACCATGCGCTGGTTCGACGATCTGTGGCTGAAGGAAGGGTTCGCCAATTTCATGGCGGCCAAGGCGGCCGAAGCGCTGCTCCCTGCGCATTCGGTCTGGAACGCCTTCCACGCGCTCAAGACCACCGCCTACCGGACCGACGTCACGCAGGGGACGACGCCGATCTACCGGCCGCTCTCGAATCTTTCCGGGGCGAAATCCGCTTACGGCAACATCGTCTACGGGAAGGCGCCGGCGGTGTTGCGCCAGGCGGAGTTCTACGTCGGCGCGTCGGTCTTCCGCCGGGCGGTGCGCCAGTTCCTGAAAGGACACGCCTACGCGGCCGCCGATTGGAGCGACCTCGTCGCCGCGCTCGAGCGTGCCTCCGGCCGCAAGCTGAAGCGCTGGGCTGAAGCCTGGGTCAAGCGGCGCGGCATGCCGGAGGTGCGCCTCGCCTGGGACACCGATCGCGAAGGCCGGCCGACGAACACGGTCCTGGAGCAGCACAACGTGCTCAATGAAGGCGGAACTTGGCCGATGAAGCTGAGGGTGTTCGCCTTGTCCGAGAGCGGGCTTCCCCGCTCGGCCGATGCCTTGTTGCGGGGGGAGAGCACGAGCGTTCGCGCGATCGACGGCATGCCGGAGATCGATTTCGCTTTCGCGAATTTCGGGGATTACGGCTACGGGCGCTTCCTGCTCGACCCCTCGAGCCGCGAGGCGGTGCTCGCGCGCCCGGAAATCGTGCAGGGCGATCTGCTGCGCGCGCTCGTCTTCGGTTCGCTCTGGGAATCGGTGCGGGACGCCGAGCTTGCGCCCCTCGCCTATCTCGACCTCGTCGTCCGCGTCGCCCCGGTCGAGCGGGACCCGGTCACGCTCGCCGGCCTGCTGCAACGCGCGCAGGTCGCCTTTCTCCACTATGCGTCGGATTCGCAGCGAGACGCTCTGGCGGAACGCTTCGAGCAACTTCTCGTGGAGGGGATGCTGCACGCGGATACGCCGGGGCGTCGCATCACTTTCCTCAGGACGTTCACGGCGAGCGCCTGGTCGGAGAACGGCCGCTCCCGGCTGAAATCGCTCCTCGCGAACACGCTGGAGATCCCCGGAGTGAAGCTCAGCTCGCGCGACCGCTTCCGCGCAATCGCGCGGCTGCTCGCGCTCGACGACCCGGAGGCGAAGGAGCTGCTCTCCGCGCAGATCGCCGCGGATTCCGGAGACGACGGCCGCCGCTACGCCTTCGCCGCCGCCGCTGCCGAGCGCAGCGCCGAGGCGAAGCGCGCCTACTTCGAGCGTTTCTTCAATGAGCAGGGCCTGCCCGAAAGCTGGATCGATGCGGCGCTCGGGCCCTTCAACGCGGTCGAGCACGCCGAGCTGACCCAGCCCTACCTCGACCTCGCGCTCGCCGCCTTGCCCGAATTCAAGCGCACGCGCAAGATCTTCTTCGTCAACAACTGGCTGGCCGCCTTCGTCGGCGGACAGCTGGACGCCGCCGCCCTCGAACAAGTGGAGAGCTTCGCAAGCCAGCCTGAGCTCGAACCCGACCTGAAGCTCCAGCTCCTCGAAGCCATGGACGGCCTCGCGCGCACCGTCAAGATCCGAGCGAGGTTTGCCAGGCTCTTGCCGTGACCAAGTCGGCGATCTCGCGGAGGCGCCTCCGCGGGGGTCAATCCAGCGCGCCGGCGGCGTACGCGCGTTCGATCTCGGCGCGGAATTTCTCCTGCACCCGTTCGCGTTTGACCTTGAGGGTCGGCGTAAGCAGCCCGTTCTCAACCGTCCAGGGTTCGCGAATCGTCACCACGCGCCGCACCCGGATGTAACCCGGAAATCCCTTCAAGCGCTCGTTGGCGCGCTGGATGAGGCGCTTTTCGTCGGTCTCCTGAGTCACCGCGACGAGCGTCAGGAACGGCCGCCCCTCGCCGATCAGGACACCTTGTTCGAATACTCCATCCCCGAGGATGGCGAGTTCCACGTCCTGCGGCGGAAGCTTTTCGCCGTTCGAGAGAACGAGCACGTCCTTCAGGCGCCCGCGTATGAAGATCCTGCCGTCTCGGATTTCCGCAAGATCGCCGGTATGGAGCCACCCCTCGCGGTCCAGCGATTTCGCGCTGGCCTCGGGATTGTTCCAATAGCCCTTCATGATGCCCGGGCCCCTTGCAAGCAGCTCGCCGCCCGCGGCGATTCGCACCTCGACGCTGTCGAGCGGCATGCCGACCGATTCCGGGACGTTACTCTCCGGCCGGTTCACCGAGATCACCGGAGAGGCCTCGGTCATTCCGTATCCCTGGAGAACCGGCAGCCCGAGCCCCAGGAACAGCCACGCAATCGCGGGATCGAGCGGGGCACCGCCGAGCACCGCGAACCTCATCCTGCCGCCCAGCCTCGCCAGCACCGGTCGGGCGACGCGCTCGCGCGCGAGCGCCAAAACGATCCGATCCGCGAGGCCCGCTTCGCGGCGCGCGGCGCGCCCTCCCGCCGCTACCACCCAATCGAAAAGCCGCTTCTTCGCCGGAGATTTGGCGAGCGCCTCGTTGAGGCGTGCGGCGAATTTTTCGAAGACGCGCGGCACCGCAAACATCACCGTGGGGCGCTCGCTCGCGAGGTCCTCCGCCAGCTGCGGGACCGAACGGACGTAAGCGACTTTCGCGCCGATCGAGAGCGGCAGGTAGTAGCCGCCGGTGCGCTCGAACATGTGCGAAAGAGGAAGCAGGGAAAGAAATACATCGTCGCTCCGCGCGAGGCGCAGGCGCTCGCAGGCGGCGACGTTGGCGAGAATGTTGCCGTGCGTGAGCATCACGCCCTTTGGCCTGCCTACGGTGCCCGAGGTGTAGCAAATCGTGGCAAGGGCGTCGTCTGCGAGCGGCGCGACTTCGAACGCCGGCGCCTGCTTGGGGAGCGCCGCCTCGACCGCGTCATGGCCGCTGCCCGGATCGGCGGTGAGGCACAGCACACGTGGAAGGGACGTGGCCACGCCCTGCAGCGCATGGGCCATGCGGCTGCTCTCCGCGACGAGCAGGCGCGCGCCGCTGTTCTCCAGGCACCAGGCGACGT
>VBCJ01000190.1 GCA_005884335.1 Betaproteobacteria bacterium
CAAGCAGCTCGCCGCCCGCGGCGATTCGCACCTCGACGCTGTCGAGCGGAATGCCGACCGATTCCGGGACGTTACTCTCCGGCCGGTTCACCGAGATCACCGGAGAGGCCTCGGTCATTCCGTATCCCTGGAGAACCGGCAGCCCGAGCCCCAGGAACAGCCACGCAATCGCGGGATCGAGCGGGGCACCGCCGAGCACCGCGAACCTCATCC
>VBCJ01000191.1 GCA_005884335.1 Betaproteobacteria bacterium
CCCTCGGGATGAAGCAGTGCCTTCCCAATCCCTGGGAGGAGTTCTCGATGAACTTCAAGAAGGGCGACAAGGTAAAAGGCCAGATCAAGTCGATCACCGACTTCGGCATTTTCATCGGGCTTCAGGGCGGAATCGACGGACTGGTGCACCTCTCGGACCTGTCCTGGACGCTGCCCGGCGAGGAGGCGGTGCGCAATTTCAAGAAGGGCGAGGAGACCGAGGCGCAGGTGCTGTCGATCGATGTCGAGCGCGAGCGGATTTCGCTCGGGATCAAACAGCTCGAAGGCGATCCTTTCAACAACTTCGTCGCGAGCCACGAAAAGGGCAAGCTCATCTCGGGCACCGTCAAGTCGGTCGACGCCAAGGGGGCGGTCATCGCGATGGGCGGCGACCTCGAGGGTTACCTGCGCGCATCCGAGATCTCCCGCGATCGTGTCGAGGACGCCCGCACCCATCTGAAAGAAGGCGACAGCGTCACGGCGATGATCATCAACGTCGACCGCAAGAACCGGACCATCAATCTTTCGGTCAAGCAGAAGGAATTCGCCGAGGAGAACGAAGCGATGGCCAAGCTCCAGAGCGAAAGCGCGGCCAGCACGGGAAGCACCAACCTGGGCGCGCTCCTCAAGGCGAAATTGGACAACAAGAACGCTCAACAGTAATCGACCGGCATGACCAAGTCCGAACTTATTGCGAGGCTCGCGACGCGTTATTCACAACTCGTCGCCAAGGATGCCGAATTCACCGTCAAGATGATCCTGGATGCGATGACGCAGAGTCTGGTCAAAGGGCAACGCATCGAGATCCGCGGCTTCGGGAGTTTCGGGCTGAATCACCGGCCGGCGCGCGTCGGCCGCAATCCGAAATCGGGCGAGAGGGTGCACGTGCCGGAGAAGTTCGTGCCGCATTTCAAAGCCGGCAAGGAACTGCGCGAGCGGGTCGATCAAAAATAGGAGCCTGGGCCGGCGGCATGCGGACGGCGGCATCGACGAGGTGCCGCCGTTTGCTTTGGAGTCCGTGATTAGATGAAGCTCATCACTCATCTGTCGTGGCTGTTGCGCGCGCTGCTGTTCCTCGCCATATTCGCCTTCGCGCTCATGAATACGGATCCGGTGACGCTGCGCTTCTTCCTCGGGCGGACCTGGGAGATCCCGATGATCCTGGCATTGCTCCTGTTTTTCGCTTTCGGCGCCGCGATCGGGGTTCTCGCCTGCCTGCCGCGCCTGCTCGGGCAACGTCGCGAAATCCAGAAGCTCGAGCGCGAGCTGCGTGCGGCCGGCAATCACACCCTGCCGCCGCACACGTAGGTCGAACTCTCCATGGACTTCGAGCTCTGGTGGCTGTTCGGGTTCGCGCTGTTCTTCGGGCTGGGCTGGCTCGCGGCGCGCATCGACATCAAGCAGCTGCTGTGGGAATCGCGACAGCTGCCGCGCTCGTATTTCAAGGGCCTCAATTTTTTGCTGAACGAGCAGCCCGACAAGGCGATCGAGGCCTTCATCGAGGTGGTCAAGGTCGATCCGGAGACGGTCGAGCTGCACTTCGCCCTGGGGAGCCTGTTCCGCCGCCGCGGCGAGACCGAGCGGGCGATTCGCATGCATCGGAACCTGCTCGAACGTCCGGATCTGGGCGGGGAGCAGCGGCTGCACGCGATGGTCGAACTGGGGCAGGACTATCTCAAGGCCGGCCTTCTCGACCGCGCGGAAGAGATGTTTCTCAAGCTCAACAGCTCGCCGCATCGTTCCGAGGCGCTGAGATTCTTGCTCGAGATCTATCAGCAGGAAAAGGACTGGATGAAGGCCGTCGGGATCGCGCTCGAGCTGGAAAAGGACTCCGGGCAGTCCGCGCAAAAAGAAATCGCGAATTACTACTGCGAGCTCGCGCTGTCGGAAGTGACGCATTCGCGCCCGGAAGGGGCGAAGCGTCACCTGGAGGCGGCCCTCGCAGCGCACCGCAAATGCGTCCGCGCCAACATCATTCTGGGCGATGTCGCGGCAGCCTCGGGCGATCACGACGGCGCCATCCAGGCCTGGAAACGGATCGAACAGCAGAACCCGGCCTATCTCGCGCTCGTCGCGCAGCGCCTGCTCGAGAGCCATCGAGCGCTCGGGCGCACCGAGGAGGGGCTCACGCTGCTGCGCGGCTACCTGGCGAACTTTCCTTCGCTCGACCTGCTCGATGTCGCCTTCCAGTCGACACTGGACTCCGAAGGCCCCGAGACCGCATACAAGCTGGTGAAGGACGAGTTGCGCCGCAATCAGACCTTGCTCGGCTTGGACAAGCTGCTCGAAGCGCAGCTCCTGGTCGCGCCCGCCGAAAGGCGCCACGATCTGGAACTCGTCCGCAATCTCATACACAGTCATACGCAACGCCTGGCGCGCTACCATTGCGAGAACTGCGGATTCAAGGCACGGCAGTTCTATTGGCACTGTCCCGCCTGTGGCGGCTGGGAAACCTACCCGCCGATGCGGAATGAGGAATTCGAGCTGACGCCGTGAAGCGTGGAGACAAAATTTGAAGATCACCATCGTGGGTGCCGGCTACGTCGGTCTCGTCAGCGCTGCCTGTTTCGCGGAGGTCGGGAACGAAGTGCTTTGCCTGGATCTCGATGCGTCGAAGATCCGTACGCTCGAGGCGGGCGAAATACCGATCTACGAACCGGGGCTGCTCGAAGTGGTCAAGCGCAACCGCGCCGCGGGGCGCCTGCACTTCACGACCGACGTCGAACGCGCGGCGCGCTTCGGAACGGTGCAGTGCATCGCGGTCGGGACGCCGCCCGGAGAGGACGGTTCGGCCGATCTTCAGCACGTGCTCTCTGCGGCACGCGCCATCGGCCGGCACATGACCGAGTACCGGGTGATCGTGAACAAGTCCACCGTGCCGGTCGGCACCGCGGACAAGGTGCGCACCGCGCTCGCGGAAGAGCTCAAGAGGCGCGGCGTGGACACGCCCTTCGCGGTGGTATCGAACCCCGAGTTCCTCAAGGAAGGGGCCGCACTGGAGGACTTCATGCGGCCCGACCGTATTGTGTTGGGTGCCGACGACCCCAAGGCGGTACAGATCATGCGCGCGCTGTACGCGCCGTTCCAGCGCAACCACGACCGCTTTTTTCTGATGGATGTGCGCTCGGCGGAGCTCACCAAATACGCGGCGAACGCGATGCTCGCGACGCGCATCTCGTTCATGAACGAGCTCGCCAACCTCGCCGAGCGCCTCGGCGCGGATATCGAAGAAGTGCGCAGAGGCATCGGATCGGACCCGCGCATCGGCTTTCACTTTCTGTACGCCGGCGCCGGTTATGGCGGCTCCTGCTTCCCGAAAGACGTGAAAGCGCTCATCCGCACTGCGGAAGAAGCCGGCGGCGCGCTCCCGATTCTCGAGGCCGTGGACCAAGTGAACGCGGCCCAGAAAAAGGTGCTCGCAGGGAAAATACTTGCGCGATTCGGCGGGAAACTCTCCGGACGGCGTATCGCCGTCTGGGGGCTTGCCTTCAAACAGAATACCGACGACATGCGGGAAGCCTCGAGCCGCGTTCTGATCGAGGAGCTCGTGGCGAACGGCGCGACGGTGACCGCATACGACCCGGTGGCGATGCCTGGAGCGAAGCGCGCGCTGGCCGGGCTCGCGGGGATTCGTTACGCGGAATCGCCGCTCGCGGCGCTCGACGGCGCGGATGCGCTCGCGGTCGTCACCGAATGGCAGGAGTTCCGCAGCCCCGATTTCGAGGCGATCCGCGCGCGGCTCAAGACGCCGGCGATCTTCGATGGGCGCAATCTTTACGATCCGAACGAGCTGAGGCGCTTCGGCCTGGAGTACTATCCGATAGGACGGGCCGCGGTGAGGGCGGGCGGGTGAAAGCGGAAAACTTGGTTTTCTCGGAGCTGCGCAAGGCGCGCGTCCTCGTAGTGGGCGACGTGATGCTCGACCGCTACTGGTACGGCGAGGTGGACCGCGTTTCCGACGAAGCGCCCGTGCAGATCGTCAAGATCGAGCCTGATCGCACCAGGGAAACGCCCGGTGGAGCCGCGAACACCGCAGCGAACGCTGCAGCGCTGGGTGCGAACGTGGCGCTGCTCTCGGTTGTCGGAGACGACGAGGCGGGGCGCACGCTCGCGAAGCTTCTGGAAAGAGCTGGCGTCGAGGCCACGCTGCACTACGACGGTGACGTCCCCACCACGGTGAAGTTGCGCGTGATCGGACGGCAGCAGCAGATGCTGCGGATCGACTTCGAGACCCCGCCAAGTCGCGAGGTTCTGCTCGACAAGCTCGCGGACTACGAGCGGATGATCTCCGACCGGAACGTAATCATCCTCTCCGACTACGGCAAGGGCGGGCTCACGCACATCACGCGGATGATCGAGCTCGCCCGCGCTCAGGGCAAGATCGTGCTCGTCGATCCCAAAGGCGACGACTACTCGCGATACGTCGGAGCGACCATCGTGACCCCGAATCGCAAGGAGCTGCAGGAGGTCATGGGCCGCTGGAAGAGCGATGACCAGCTCGCAGAAAAAGCTCTGTCGCTGCGCAAGCGGCTCGGCCTGCAGGCCTTGCTCGTGACCTTGGGCAAGGACGGCATGACCCTTTTCGAAGAGCGACGAGTGCATCATGAGCCGGCCCGTGCCCGCGAGGTGTTCGATGTGAGCGGCGCGGGCGACACGGTGATCGCAACGCTCGGCGCAATGCTCGGCGCCGGTGTGCCGCTTCACGATGCCGTTGTGGCCGCCAACCAGGCGGCGGGGATCGTCGTGGGGAAGCTCGGCACGGCCGTAGTCCATCCCGAGGAACTGATGGCCGAGTTGGCGCAGGGAAGATAGAGGCCGGAAGACCATGTACTTCGTAGTCACCGGCGCCGCCGGATTCATAGGCTCGAACCTCGTGCGGGCGCTGAACGCGCGCGGCGAAACCCAGATCGTCGCCGTGGACGACCTGGAGCGCAGCGACAAGTTCCGCAATCTGGCGCCCTGCGAGATCGCCGATTTTCTCGACAAGGACGAATTCCGGAGGCGCCTCGAGGCGGGCGATTTTTCCGGGTCGATCGACGTCGTGTTCCATCAGGGCGCCTGTTCCGACACCATGGAAACCGACGGCCGCTTCATGATGGAAAACAATTACCGCTATTCGATGTCGCTGCTCGACTTCTGCGTGGAGGACCAAGTCCCTCTCCTCTATGCGTCTTCGGCGGCGGTTTACGGGGCGGGCACGGACTTTCGCGAGGAGCGAAAGTTCGAGGCGCCGCTCAACATCTACGGCTACTCGAAATTCCTGTTCGATCAGGCGGTCCGGCGGCGCTTCGGCGAAGCGGGCTCGCAGATCGCCGGGTTCCGCTACTTCAACGTGTATGGTCCCAACGAATGGCACAAGGGCCGCATGGCGTCGGTGGCCTGGCATTTCTTCAATCAGTATTCGGCGGAGCGGCGCGTGCGTCCCTTTGTCGGCTCCGGGGGCTACGCGGACGGCGAGCAGCGCCGCGACTTCATCTCGGTCGAGGACGTGACCAACGTCAACCTGCATTTTCTCGATCATCCAGAGCTGTCGGGCATTTTCAACGTCGGCACCGGCCGGGCGCAGAGCTTCAACGACGTGGCGCTCGCCACGATCAACTGCTGCCGCAAAGCAAAAGGCGATCAACCCGTGGACCTGACGGAGGCGCGTAGGCAGGGCCTGATCGAGTACGCGCCCTTTCCGGACGCGCTCAGAGGCAGGTACCAGAATTTCACTCAGGCGGACGTCGGCGCGCTGCGGCGCGCAGGTTTCGCCGCGCCTTTCCTCCCGGTCGAGGAGGGCGTGGGACGCTACTGCCGCCAACTGCTCGACGGGCGAAAAGCGACCGGCGGCTGATACGCCGCGCCATGAGATATCATAGAAGCATGGATCGCAATCCGGAGCTGACCTACAAGACGATCGAAGACACGGTCGGCGACACGCCGCTGGTGAGGCTGAAGCGCCTTCCGGGGAAGACCTCCAACATCGTGCTCGCCAAGCTCGAGGGCAACAATCCCGCCGGCTCGGTCAAGGATCGGCCCGCGATGTCGATGATCGTGCGCGCGGAGAAGCGCGGGACGATCAAGCCCGGCGACGCGCTGATCGAAGCGACGAGCGGCAACACCGGCATCGCGCTTGCGATGGCCGCGGCGATCCGCGGCTACCGCATGGTGCTCGTCATGCCCGAGCACTTGTCCGCCGAGCGGCGCCAGACCATGCGCGCCTTCGGCGCGGAGATCATCCTCACGCCCAAGGCGGGCGGGATGGAAGCAGCGCGCGATCTCGCCGAAAAGATGCAGCGCGAGGGCAAGGGGCGCATCCTCGACCAGTTCGCCAACCCCGACAATCCGCTGTCGCACTACGAGGGCACGGGGCCGGAAATCTGGCGCGACACGAAGGGGACGATCACCCATTTCGTCAGCAGCATGGGCACCACCGGCACCATCATGGGCTGCTCGCGCTTCTTCAAGGAGAAGAACCCGAGAATCCAGATCGTCGGCTGCCAGCCCGAAGAAGGCTCGCAGATCCCGGGTATCCGCAAGTGGCCCGAGGCCTACCTGCCGAAGATCTACGACAAGGCGCGCGTGGACCGGCTGGAATACGTGAGCCAGGCCGACGCCGAGGAGATGGCGCGGCGCATGGCGCGCGAGGAAGGCATCTTCGCCGGCATTTCATCCGGCGGCGGGCTCGCGGTCGCGTTGAGAGTTTCGCGCGAAGTCGAGAACGCGACCATCGTGACGATCATCTGCGACCGCGGCGACCGCTACCTTTCGACAGGCGTTTTCCCCGACTGACGGCGTTCACCGCGCGGGCGAATGACGCCGATCCTCGCATTCGATATCGAGACGGTGCCGGACATCGCCGGTCTGCGCCTGCTTCGCGATCTGGATGCGAAGCTCTCCGACCGGGACGTCGCGGAGCACGCTTTCCAGCAACGGCGCGCCCAGACCGGCCAGGACTTTCTGCCGTTGCACCTGCATCGGGTCGTCGCCATCGCCTGCGCGCTGCGGGAGGGAGACAGCTTCCGCTGCTGGTCGCTGGGCTCAGCAGACGACGGCGAGGGAGAGCTGCTCCGGCGCTTTTTCGACGGCATCGAAAAGTACACTCCGCAACTGGTTTCCTGGAACGGCGGCGGGTTCGATCTACCGGTGCTTCACTACCGCGGACTGGTACACGGCGTGTCGGCGCCGCGCTACTGGGACACGGGCGAGGACGATCGCGATTTCAAATTCAACAACTACATCAGCCGGTATCATCAGCGTCACCTCGACCTCATGGAGTTGCTTGCTCTCTACCAGGCGCGGAATTACGTGCAGCTGGACGAGCTGGCCCGGCTCCTGGGATTTCCGGGCAAGATCGGAATGGACGGATCGAAGGTCTGGGAAGCGTATCAATCGGGAAAGATCGACGACATCCGGAAGTATTGCGAAACGGACGCGGCCAACACCTATCTTGTTTTCCTGCGTTTCCAGCTCCTGCGCGGCGCCTGCGATGAGGCGCGCTACCGGCGCGAGCTGAATCTGGTCCGGGACACGCTCGGCAAGTCCAATGACGCCCACTGGCGCGAGTTCGTCGGCCGGTGGAGCTGAACCTGCAGTCCCCGATGCCGATCGCGCTGATCGAGTCCCTCGACCGGGAGGGTCGCGGCGTGGCCCACGTCGGGGGAAAAGCGGTGTTCGTCGACAGCGCCGTCCCGGGCGAACGGGTCGAGTACTCCGCCTACCGCAAGAAGCCCGCGTGGGAAGCCGCGCAGATCGTGCGGATCGAAAAAGAAAGCGCCGCGCGTACCTCGCCGCGATGCGCGTTCTTCGGCACCTGCGGCGGGTGCTCCATGCAACATGTCGAGGAGCGCGCGCAGGTCGCCGCGAAGCAACGCGTGCTCGAGGACGCGCTCTGGCACATCGCCCGCCTGCGTCC
>VBCJ01000192.1 GCA_005884335.1 Betaproteobacteria bacterium
TCGCGCGGCCGAGCACGACCACATCCAGTCCGCCCGCGAGGCGCAGCATGCTGCCGGGTTTCGCCGCCCGGCCCGCGTGGACCTGCGCGAGCGCTTCATGCGCCGAAAGCACGCGCTCGATCAGCACCTCGATGTGTCCGCCGGTCTCCTTTTTCCCGAAGAGCCGCGCCTTGATCACCCGGGTATCGTTGAATACCAGCAGGTCGCCGGGCGCGAGCAGCTGCGGCAGTTCGAAGAAGCGCCGGTCGGCGAGGGAGGCGCCGACGCAGAGCAGGCGGCTTCCCGATCGCTCCGCGTCCGGATTTTGCGCGATCAGCTCCGACGGCAGCTCGTAGTCGAAATCGTCGATGGAAAGATTCATGCCCGTGCCGTTATAATGCACGCGCTTTCACGCAGCAACCAGCCGGGATGGTGGAACTGGTAGACGCACGGGACTCAAAATCCCGCGGCCGCAAGGCCATGAGAGTTCGATTCTCTCTCCCGGCACCACCGGAATACGATGTCCACAGAACCGCGCTTCAACCACTTCCTCGCGCTCGGGCCCCACGGCTTCCACCGCGTCGCCTACACCGAATGGGGCAACGCGGACGGGCTGCACCTGGTCGTGTGCGTGCACGGCTTGACGCGCAACAGCCGGGACTTCGACGAGCTCGCGGCGAGTCTCGCGGACCGCGGCTGCCGCGTCGCGTGCATGGACGTCGTCGGCCGCGGCGAGAGCGACTGGCTCGAGCACAAGCAGGATTACGGCTTTTCGCAATATCTTTCGGACGCGGCGGCGCTGCTTGCCAGGCTCACCGCTCCGCCCAAGCGCGTCTCTCTCCTGCGCCGGCTCCAGGGAGCGAGCGAGGGACCGAGAATCGACTGGGTCGGAACCTCGATGGGAGGCCTGATCGGCATGATGCTCGCCGCCAGGCGCGATTCTCCGATCCGGCGCCTGGTTCTGAACGACGTCGGGCCCATGGTGCCCTGGAATGCGCTCGCGCGCCTGAAGCTCACCGCCATGGGGGTCGGCACGCGATTCGCGAGCCTGGATGAGGTCGAGCGCCATCTGCGCGTTACCTGCGCGCAGTTCGGACCGCTCGAAGACCGGCAGTGGCGTCGTCTCGCCGAGCACGACTCCCGACGCGGAGAGAATGGCGCCTATACGCTCGCTCTCGATCCTGCGATCGTCAACAGCCTGCGCCGCGGCGGGAGTGCCGGCGTTGAATTCGGCAACGATTTTCTCTTCGGCATCGACCTGTGGCCGACCTGGGACCAGGTTGAATGTCCGACGCTGGTGCTGCGGGGAGCGGAGTCGGATCTCCTGCTCGAATCGACCGTCAGGCGGATGCAGGGGGGCGGTCCGCGCGTCGAATTCGTGGAATTCCCCGGGGTGGGACACGCGCCGTGGTTGATGAGCGAAGAGCAGATCGCTCCGGTTCGCGACTTCATCCTCGCGCCCGAACCCCGGAAAGGGGCTGCATGAGGATTTGCGTCGTCGGCGCCGGCGCCGTGGGCGGGATGACCGGAGGATGGTTTGCGAAGGCCGGGCACGAGGTGTCGCTCGTCGCCCGCGGGGCCCATCTCGAGGCGATCCGAAGGCGGGGCCTGACGCTGGTCTCCGGGGGCAAACCGGAAGTCCACCCGGTGCGCGCGTCGTCGGAGCCCGCCGATTTCGGGGTCCAGGACGCGGTCTTCATCTGCTTGAAGACGCATTCGATCGCTGCGATGCTGCCTCGCCTGAGCGCGCTCGTGGGTCCGGACACCACGGTGATCCCGGCGATCAACGGCCTGCCCTGGTGGTATTTTTTCGGCGAAGGCGGGCGCTTCGACGGCCAACCCGTCGCCTGCCTCGATCCCGCGGGCACCCTGTTCGAGGCGCTCGACCCGAGGCATATCCTTGGCTGCGTGGTGCATGCGGCGGCGGAAGTTTCTGAGCCCGGCGTGGTCCGCCACACGGCGGGGCGGGTTTTCCTGATCGGCGAACCCGATCGCACGAGATCGGCGCGCGCGGAGCGCCTGGCGGCGGCGATGAACGCCGCCGGCTTCGAGGCGAGGCAGGCCGAGGACATCCGGGTCGAGATCTGGGTCAAGCTGATCGGAAACCTTTCCTACAATCCCGTCGCGGCGCTCGCGCTCGCCCACATGAACGATATCCACGGCAGCGAAGCGCTGCTCGCGCTGATCCGCGAGATGATGAAAGAAGCGATGCGCGTCGCCGAGGCCTACGGTGTGCGCATACCGATGACGGTCGAGGAGCGCATCGACATTGCAAGACAGCTCGCCGGCGCCAAGATCTCGATGCATCAGGATGTCGACAAGCGCCGGCCGCTCGAGACCGATGCGATCATCGGAGCGGTCGTGGAGCTCGCCCGCAAAGCCGAAATCGCAACCCCGATGATCGACGCCGTCTACGCGCTCATCTCCGAGCGGGCGAAGCACCTGTAGGAAAACCGGGGACAGACCACCTTTTTCGTCGAGCTAGCGAAGCAGACCAGGCGGGATCGGGAAAACGGGGTCTGTCCCCGGTTTTTCAGTCAGCGCAGCGAATGCGCGGCGAACAGCGCGGCGCTGAAAACGAGCAGCGCGCCCGCCTGATGCGCCGCGGCAAGAGGAACCGGGACGGCGAGCAGCAGGGTCGCGATACCCAGGGCGGTTTGCAGCGCAAGCGCTGCAAGCAGCAGGTGGGCCCCGAGCCTTGCGCGACTGGATGCCGCCTCGCGGCGGACTCGCAGCCAGAACCAGGGCACGAGGAACGCGAGCAGCCAGGCGATCAGCCGGTGATCGAATTGCACGGTCGCCATGTTGCTGAAGAAGTTCAGATACCACGGGTCGAGGGAAAAAATTTCCGGCGGGACGAGGCGGCCGTTCATGAGCGGAAACGTGTTATAGACGCGCCCCGCACGGATGCCGGCGACAAGCCCGCCCGAGAGCACCATCAAGAAGACCAGCGCGGCGACCGTGAAGGCGAACCGGCGCAGCACTCCGGAAATCGGGCTCGCGCGGGAAAACAGCAGATCGAAGGCGATCCACAGCATGGCCGCATAGATCAGGAAGGCGATGCCGAGGTGTGCGGTGAGGCGGTATTGCGATACGCGGGGGTTGTCGACCAGGCCCGACTGCACCATGTACCAGCCCAGCGCGCCCTGCAGGGCACCGAGCGCGAATATTCCGCCGAGCTTCCATGTCAGGCCGCGCGGGATTCTTCGACGGAGCGCGAACCAAAGCAGCGGCAGCAGGAACGCCGCGCCGATCGCCCTTCCCAGCAGCCGATGCGCGTATTCCCACCAGAAAATGCTCTTGAAACCCTCAAGGCTCATGCCGGGATTGACGAGCCGGTACTCGGGCGTCTGTTTGTACTTCCCGAAGGTTTCCTGCCATCCGGCGTCGTCGAGCGGAGGCAGAGCACCGACGATCGGCTGCCACTCGACGATCGACAGGCCCGAGTGGGTGAGCCGTGTGACGCCGCCGACCACCACCATCGCAAACAGCAGCGCGCAGCAGGTGAGCAGCCAGAAAGCGACCGCGCGCTCCGAGTGCGTGCGAGTCATCCCCGCGGCTCCTGCACGACGAGCACCGCGGCGCCGCCGATGCGGCCCTCGCGCAGGCGCGCGAGCGCTTCGTTCGCGCGCTCGAGCGGAAAAGTCTCAACCGAGGTCCTCACCGGAACCCTGGGCGCAAGCGCGAGAAATTCCTCCCCGTCGCGGCGCGTGAGGTTGGCGACCGACACGACGCGCCGCTCGCCCCACAGGATCGCGTAAGGAAACGCCGGGATATCGCTCATGTGGATGCCCGCGCACACCACTGTGCCGCCTTTGCCCACGGCGCGCAAAGCGGCCGGAACCAGCGCGCCGACGGGCGCGTACAGGATCGCGGCGTCGAGCGGCTCGGGCGGCGCGGCGTCCGAGGCCCCCGCCCATTCGGCGCCGAGCGAAAGGGCGAAGCGCTGCGCCTCCGCGTCTCCGGGGCGGGTGAACGCGAAGAGCCGGCGGCCCTGGAAGCGCGCGACTTGCGCCACGATGTGGGCGGCCGCGCCGAAGCCGTAGATGCCGAGTGTTCGCGCGTCACCCGCGGCCGCGAGCGCGCGATAGCCGATCAGGCCCGAGCAGAGCAGCGGCGCGGCTTCGGCGGGCGCGTAGCCCTCGGGCAAAGCAAAGCAGTAGCGGCTGTCGGCAAGCGCAAACTCGGCGTAGCCTCCGTCGATGTGGTAGCCGGTGAAGCGCGCGCTGTCGCACAGGTTTTCCCGGCCGCTTCGGCAATAGTCGCAATCCCCGCAGGTCCAGCCGAGCCAGGGCACGCCCACGCGCTGTCCGATGCTGAAACGCTCCGAGCGCGCTCCCCGTTCGATGACCTCGCCGACGACCTCATGTCCCGGAATGGCGGGCCGAGCCAATCTGGGCAATTCCCCGTCCGCGATGTGAAGGTCGGTGCGGCACACGCCGCACGCGAGAACGCGCAGGAGAAGTTGTCCCGCATCGGGCTTGCCGATTTCACGATCGACGAGCCGGAGCGGCTTGCCGGCGGCCGCGAGCTGCATCGCGCGCATTTCCTATCCCGTCTTCGGCGCGCGGACGCGTGCGATCGTGGATTCCGTCACTGGATGCTCTGCGGAACATGGGTTAAAGTACAAGCCCCGGGCGGACCGCCCGGGTCGCCCCGGTAGCTTCATCTGCAACAGGAGGCTCGCCATGTTTGCGATCGTGTACAAGTCGGACGGCGTTCCGATCTGCGTCCAGATGCCAGGGGTCTCGCCCGACCCGGTCGTGGTCTGGAGCTCGGAAAGCGCGGCCAAGGCGTTCATCGACAGCAAAGGCGGCGGCAAGGAGTTCCAGCCGGTCTCGGTTGACGAGCAGGCGATGGAGAAAATGGCCAAGGCGCTCGGCTGTCCGGTCGAAAAACTCATGGTGGAGCCCTATCCGTCCTAGAGCGATACCTCGACGTTGTCGATCAGTCGCGGCCTCCCGAGCTTCGCGGCGCCGAGGACAACGAGGTTGCGATCGGAGGGTGACGGCGGTTGCAGGTCGGATTGCCTCCTGATCGCGACGTAGTCCGCCGCCCACTTCTCATTGAATCTCGCCAGTGCCTCCGCTTCGAGCTTCGAGTAGTCGCGCCGCCCCGCGAGCAGCGCGGCGCGGACTTCCTGCAGGATCCGGTACAGCCGCGCGGCTTCGGTCCGCTCCGCCGGCGTCAGGTAGGCGTTGCGCGAGCTGAGCGCGAGCCCGTCCTCTGCGCGCACCGTTTCCGCCGGGATGATCTCAACGGGGAGCGCGAGCTGCTTCACCATGTCCCGCAGCACCACGTATTGCTGGTAGTCCTTCTTGCCGAAGATCGCGGTGTGCGGGGAGACCATGTTGAAGAGCTTCAGCACTACGGTGGCAACGCCGCGGAAGTGCCCGGGCCGAAATGCGCCCTCGAGGATGTGCTGGAGGTCCGAAGGCTCGACCACGAAGGTCTGCGGCTCCGGGTAGATCTCCGCCTCGGTCGGTGCGAACACGACGTCAACGCCCACGTCTTCCATCATTTCCGCATCGGCCTGCAGGGTGCGCGGATAGCGCTCGAAGTCCTCCTTCGGCCCGAACTGGATCCGGTTGACGAATATGCTGACGACGGTGCACGCCGCGCGATGCTTCGCCAGACGCATCAGCTGGATGTGGCCCGCGTGCAGATTGCCCATGGTCGGGACGAAGACGTTGTCGGGCTCGCGCTGCAGCCGCTCGCGCAGATCCCTCACCGAAGTGACGATGTCCACCGCTCGTCCTAGAAACTGTGCTCTTCGGCGGGGAAGCTGCCGTCCCTGACGGCGCGCACGTAGCGCTCGGCCGCGTCGGCGATACCGGAGGCGTCCTTCATGAAGTTCCTCACGAAGCGCGCCTTCTTTCCCGGGAATACATCGAGCATGTCATGCAGCACGAGCACCTGGCCGGAGCAGCCGGGGCCGGCGCCTATGCCTATGGTGGGAATGCGCAGCCGCTGAGTGACCAGCTCGCCGAGGCCGGTCGGAATCGCCTCGAGCACCAGCAGCTCGGCCCCCGCCGATTCGAGCTCGAGCGCGTCCGTGAGCAGCTTCTGCTCCGCGTCCTCGCCCTTGCCCTGGACACGGTAGCCGCCGAACTTGTGCACCGATTGGGGCGTGAGACCGAGGTGACCGCAAACAGGAACGCCGCGCTGCGTGAGGAAGCGCACCGTCTCCGCGAATTCAGAACCGCCCTCGAGCTTCACCATCTGGGCGCCGGCCGCCATCAATTCGGCCGCGCTGCGGAATGCCTGCTGCGGCGATTCCTGATAGCTTCCGAAGGGCATGTCGGTGACGAGGAAACTGCGCTTGCTGCCGCGCGCGACGCAGCGCGTATGGTAGGCCATGTCGGCGAGCGTCACCGGAAGCGTGGTCTCGTGTCCCTGCAGCACCATGCCGAGCGAGTCTCCGATGAGGAGGCTGTCGAGACCCGCGGCGTCGAGCATCGCGGCGAAGCTCGCGTCGTAGCAGGTGAGCACGGCTATTTTCACGCCATCGTCGCGCAGCTTCTGCAGCGCCTTGATGGTCACTCGCGTCATCCTAGTCTCCCCAGTTGAAAAACTCGCGGTTGCCGCGCATCGCTCCCACGCGCTCGATGAGCAGGTCGAGGTCGCGATCCTGGGTCACGAAGTTGAGCTTTTCGGAATTCACGATCAGGACCGGGCTCCCGTTGAAATGATAGAAAAAACGGTTGTAGCTGTCGGCGAGCAAAGCGAGATATTCCCCGGTGATCGGCCGCTCGAATTCTACCCCGCGCCGGCGCAGCCGCTCGTAGAGCGTCTCCGGCTGCGCCTGGAGGTAGATCACGAGATCGGGTTTCGGAGCTTGCGGCTTGAGCGAGTCGTATATCTGTTGATACAGATGCAGCTCTTCGCCCGAGAGCGTCAGGCGCGCGAACAGCGGGTCCTTCTCGAGGAGAAAATCGCAGACGGTGAGCCGGGTGAAGAGGTCCATCTGCGCGAGCTCCCGCAACTGGCCTATCCGCTGGAAAAGAAAGAACAGCTGCGTCGGCAGGGCGAAGCGGGACATGTCCTGGTAGAAGCGCGGCAGGAACGGATTCTGCTCCGGGCGCTCCAGGACGAGGGTCGAGTTCAGCCGGCCGGCCAGACGCTTCGCGAGGCTCGTCTTGCCGACGCCGATCGGCCCTTCGACTACGACGTAGTGGTATTTCGAGAGCGGCACGAGGCTGGGGCGCGCGGAAAGGGGCGCCCATCATACACGCGCCGCAAGAGAGGGCTCGCGCGCGGCGCTACCGCCACAGATCGACGGCTTCGCCGCGCCCGCGCAGCTCGTCGGCGCGCGCCTGGAGGAAGCGCTGGAAGTTCGGCTCGCGCAGGTAGGCCCCGCTCGCGACGTATTCGAGCGAGCCCCAGAGGTGAAACGGACGCAGGTAGGCTTCGATGCGGAACGCCTCCCTGCCGTCGGTGCCGAAGAAAACCACCGAAGGCGTGTAGGAGAGGCCGAGCGAGCGCGCCCAGTCTTCGGCCGGGAGCCTGTCTCCCTCCGGAGTCGTCACCGGAGTGCGCTCCCCGAGCGCGAACCGCGCCACGTCGAAGCGCTTCAACGCCTCGGCGATTCCCGCGCGGCGAAAGCTCTCGCGGTGCAGCTCGTCGCAGGCGGCGCAGGACGGCGTCTCGAAGAAGACGGCGAGCGGCCTTGCGCCGCGCCTGCGCAGATCGTAAGGCGGTTTGAGGAAGAAAGGCTCGTCGTGCAGCTGCTCGCCTGCCGGCTCGCGGACCGCGGTGCGCAGGTACTCGGCGAGCGCGATTTTCCTTTCCCTGCGGCCGGCGACCCAGTCGAGCACGGCCTCGAAGCGGTGCGGCGGATAGTAGCCGTTCAGCCGCGCCACGACCCCGCCGCGCTCGTCGAAAAAGACGAGCGTCGGCGTGAACTGGATTTTCAGGAAGGCCGCGAGACGCTTCTCGGAGAATTTCCTTCCGTCGGTCCAGGTCACCTCGCGGTCGCCCCAGATGTTGAGCGAAATCGCGAGGAATTTCTTTCGCGCCTTGTCGGCGATCGCCTTCTGGCTGAAGTTGGTCAGGATCAGTTCCTTGCAGTAGGGGCAGCCGTTCTGTTCGAAGAGAATCATGAGCCGCTTGCCCTCGCGCGCGGCTTGGGCCACGTCTTCCCGGAAATCCGCTGCGGGTCAGCCCCGAAAGATGAAGTACACCGCGCCAATGATAGCCTATCCAATCTTCTCCACTTTCTGGCCGGCACAGGCGGCAAGGAGCGCCCCGGCGCGGCCCTTGCCCGGGATCGCGATATCCGGCGCGATCTCGGCGAGGGGCGCGAGCACGAAGGCGCGCTCGTGCATGCGAGGGTGGGGAACAATGAGCCCCGGCTCTGCGATCACGCGATCGCCGTAGAGCAGCAGATCGAGGTCGAGCGTGCGCGGCGCGTTGGGTAACGTCCGCACGCGACCGAAACGGGCTTCGGTCGCGAGCAGCTCGCCGAGCAGCGCCTGCGCGCCGAGCCGGGTCTCGATCTCGGCGACCGCGTTTACGAAGTCCGGCTGGGCCGTGTAACCGACCGGCGCGCTGCGGTAAAGCGAAGACGCGGCGACGAGCCGCGTGCCGCGCAGCCCGGCGAGCGCCAAGAGGGCACGGCGTACCTGGGCTTCCGGGTCGCCGAGATTCGCCCCCAGTCCTATGAAGGCTTGGGTCGCGGTGTTCTTCTCATCCATCGGGAGTGAAGCTCCACGCGTCTTCGCCTCCGCGCAGAAGGAGCGGCGCATCGGCCGAACCGCGCCAGGCGGCGACGCGGGGAATCCAGTCCTCTGCCGTTGCGGCGGCCGCGTTCCTGGGCCCGAGCGAACGTTCGCAGCGAACCGCCCCTGCGACGGGTTTTTTCTGCAGCAGGCACCAATCACTGCGATGCGCCGCGCCGCCTGAGCCGGATTCCTCCACGCAGCCGACCAGAACCCTCTCGCACTCCACGAGCCAGCGTTGCGCCAGCTGCGGCAGCGAGGGCCAGGCGTCCGGGGCGAGATGCAGGCAGGCCGTGCGCGTGACCGGATGCGAGCGCTGCGCGAGCAGCGCGCCCGCCAGATGCGGCTGAGCCGCGATGAACGCGAACGGCATCGCCGGCTCGCCGCGCCTCAAGTCCTCGTCGAGCGCGGCGCGCGTGGCGTGCAACGCTCCGAACTCGCTTGCCCACAGGACTCCGAGCGCGCCGTCGCCGCCCGCGGCGTCGAGACAGGCCTGCGCGCCGAGCAGGCAAAGCTGCGCGAAGCGGCCGGCGCGGCGCAGCTCGGAGGCAAAGCGCGAGCGCACCCGCTCCGGAAAATCATCCGGTGCGACGCGCAACACGGTGGGCGCGAGCAAATACACCGTCAGAGCGCCTTTTCCAGCGCCACGCTCATCACGCTTCCGCCGAATCCGGAAAGATTGAAGAGCACGCGGCGCACCCCTTGCGCGTCGCCGCCCGAGGGCGCAAGACCGAGCTCGTCATCCGCGTTTGCAAATCCCCAGGTCGCGGGAACGCGCCCGCGCGCGAGGCTCGCGAGGAGCAGCGCGAGTTCCGCGGGGCCGCTCGCCCCGAGCGTATGGCCGAGCGCGCCTTTGAGCGACACCGTCCTCGGCACGGGCGCGAACACTTCGCGCACCGCGTTCGCTTCGGCAGAATCGGCCAGGGGCCCGCCGCCCGATTGCAGCTTGATCAGATCCACCGCGGCGCTCTCCCAATGCGCCCCGGCCATTGCGGCACGCATCGCGTTTGCGATCACGCTGCCGTCCGGAGCCGGTCCCGTGACGCTCGTCGCGTCCATCCTGGTGGCGAGCGCGGCGATCCGCCATGGGGCGCTCGCCGCGGACACGAGCACTGCGGCCAGCGCTTCGCCCAGCACCAGGCCGTCGCGCTCGCGGTCGCAGGGACGCGCGGCCGTCGCCGAAAGGAGCTCCAGGCCCGCGAAACCGGCCACGGTCAGACGATTCGAAAACTCCGCGCCGAGCACCAGAGCGTCGCGGAATTCGCCTTCGGCGACCAGGCCGAGCGCGATGTCGAGCGCGCTCAAGCCCGAGGTGCAGGTGGTGCTGACCGCCGTCACCGGGCCGTGCACGCCGAAGCCTCTTGCGAGCCTGCGGGAGAATTCGAACGAGGGCTCGAGCGCCGCCCAGCCGCCGTCGTCCCATGCGCCCACGGAAAAGGAGGACGAGCCGACGATGCAGGGGAGCTCCGCCCATCGCGCCGGAGCGAGCGCGGCCTCGCGCCGCAGGCTTTCGGCCACCGAACGCGCGATAGCTTCCGCGCGTTTTCTCCAATTTTTCCCGGCGACAGGAATCGCGAAATAGGGCCAGGTTCCGCCGATTTTCGTGTTTCGGGCCGGCGCGACGGGCGCGCCAGCGAGGCGTTCGACGGCTGCCTCGAGATCCGGTCCGAGCGCGCTCGCGAGCGCACAGGCGCGCACGAAGGTTCCGGTCATGCGCGTTTTTGCAGCAAGTGATCCGCGAGATTCGCGACACAGGCGAGGATGCGCCGCGTCTCCTTGCTGTCGGTGAGGCGCACGCCGTAGCGCTTCTGCAGGGCCATCGACACCTGCAGCGCGTCGAGCGAGTCGAGCGCGAGCCGGGTCCCCGTCCCGAAAATCGCTTCCTCAGGCGACAAGGGCGGCGCAACCGGCGTTTTCTCCGTCGCCTCGAGGATGAGCGCCGTCAGATCCGCGATCAGTGCGTCGCGAGGCGTCATTGCGCGGAAGTCAGGACGCGGCGCCGGTGATGCACCCACAGCGCGGCGGCAAAGAGCGCTAGAGCGAGCGCGACCAGCTTCACGCAGGGCGCGGCGAGGTCGGCTGCGCCGCCCCCGCGCAGGATCACGGCGTGGAACCCGTCCAGGGCCCAGGCCATGGGCGAGACTTCGGAGAGCTTCTGCATGGCTTCAGGCATCACGAAACGCGGAACCATGATTCCGCCGACGGCTGCGGCGAGAATGTTGCCGACGCCGCCGATCACGGTCGCCTGCTCGAGCGTGCGCGAGCACACCGCGACGAGCAGCCCCCAGCCGATGGCTGCAAGGCTCGTGCAGGCCGTGACCGCGGCGAGCAGGTCCCAGCGCGCGGGGAGCGCGAGCGTCTCGCCGCCGAACCAGGGCACGAGCGTCCGTCCGGCGAGCAGCATCAGGGCGGCTTGAGCGAGATTGACGACGAAGTACGGCCCCACCTTGCCCAGGAGCAGCATCGAGAACGGGACCCGCAGGCTCACCAGGCGCGCGAGCGTGCCCTCGCGCCGCTCGACGACGAAGAGCGAGGAGATCGGTATCACCACGAAGAACATCCCGAAGATGAGCCAGGCCGGCACGTTCTGCTGCACCGAGGACGGGCGTGCGCTGCTGCCGATCGTTTCGACGCTCAAGGCCGCCGCCCGCTTCAGATCGAAGGCGTCCGCGTCGGCGGCGATTCCGGCCCGGCGCATCATCGCCGATACGCGCAGCGCGAGGGCGACGCCGAGAACACGCTGCCGGAAGGCGAGGAGCTGCGTCGGCGGCAAGGCGGGATCGGCGAGGAGCGTGAGCTGGGGCTGCGTACTTTTCCCGTCGAGCGGCGCGTTCAGTGCGCGCTCGAAATCGCGCGGCACGACGAGGACAAGCGAAGGCGTTCCGCGGCGAACCCCGTCGCGCGCCGCGGCTTCGTCCGCCGGCGCCGGCGCGGAGCGAAAACCGTCGCCCGACAGCTTACGCGCAAGGCGGTCGGCGAGCTTTGGATCGGCCGCCATGACGGCGAACTCGGCCTGGCGCGCGGCGCCGCCCTTGAACACCTCGCTCAGGGCGAGCGACATCACCACGATGAACGCAGCCGGCATCAGGAACAGCACCGCGAGCCCGAGAACGTCGCGCGAGAGCGCGAGCCATTCCTTTCCCCACAGGGCGAGCAAGCGGCGCATCAGTCCCTGAGCGATCGATGGGTCAGCTGCATGAAGAGCTCCTGGAGGCCCGAGCCGTCCCGGATCACCTCGGAGAGCGCGCCCGAAACCAGTACGCGTCCGTGGTCGATGATCGCCACTTGGTCGCAAATCGCCTCGACCTCCTCCATGTAGTGGCTGGTGTAGACGATCGTGCGTCCAGCTCCGGCCAGCGAGCGGATCGACTCGAGCAGAAAGGCGCGCGACTGCGGGTCGACTCCCACGGTCGGTTCGTCGAGAAGCAGGATCTCCGGTTCTGCGAGCAGGCCGATCGCGAGATTCAGCCGGCGTTTCAGGCCGCCCGAAAGCCGGCCTGCGCGGCGTGCGAGCGCGCTTTCGATGCGGGCGAAGCGGGCGGCGGCGGCGATGCGGTCCTTGAGCCGCGCTCCGCCCAGACCCTGCACTGCGCCGAAGAAGCGCAGGTTCTCCGCGCAGGTCAGCATGGGGTAGAACGCGTAGTCCTGCGGCACGAGTCCCAGGCCGTGCGGCCGGCGGCGGCGCAGGGCCTCGAGCGGCTCGTCGCCGGCGCGGATGCTTCCGGTCGCCCCGCGCAATTGCCCCGCGAGGATCGAGATCAGCGTGGTCTTGCCCGCGCCGTTCGGTCCGAGCAGGCCGAAAATGCCGCCCGCGGGAACCGCAAGGGTGACTTGGTCCAGCACGGTTTCATCCCGGCCGGGGTAGCGAAACGACACGCCCTCGAGGTTCAGCGTGCCCATGCGCGCTGGGCGCGGTGCAGGCTCTGGAAGAAAAGCCTTTCGTCGGCCGCCAGGGCGCGCAGGCGCTCCGCCAAGACCGCGGGTGAGAGCGTGTCGCGCCCGCGGATCATACGTGCGGCGGAGAGCGCGAACTCGCGCCAGCGGTCGCCGATCTCGACCAGGCGTGACGCGAGCCCGTCTAGCGCCGCGTAGCCGGTCTTGGCCGCCAGCTCCTGCAGGAACGACGCATAGAGGAACCGGAAACCGCCGCCGCCGGTCCCGATCTCCTCCTGCATGCGAACGATGTTGCCGATGTACAGGCGCGCCCGCTCCCCGCCGTCGGCGAGCGGCAGGCGCTCGATTTGCCGCGCGAGCATCCGCATTCCGTGCACGCCGACCAGCATCGAACCGGCGCCTCCGCCACCGGGTCGCTGATGAGGTAGTCATCGAGCTCGCGCCCGTAGACGAGCAGGTTGTGCGCGTTGAAATGAAACCGCAGATCGGGCGGGAAATACGGGAGCCAGAACACCGAAGTCTGCAGCCCGACGAGCTTGCCGGCATCGAGCAGCGCGTCGAGCCGCTCCATGCCTGCCGGGGGCGAGCGGAAAGTCTCGAAACGCATGCCCAGGCCCAAGCTGCGCTCGAGGCCCTTGATGATCGCGCGCGGCGGCATGCGGTAGGACACGAGCGGCAGGCCGTTGATGCGGATGAACGGAAGGTAGGCGAAGGACAAGGCCGAAGCGAGCCCGAAGGCCATCGCTTCGGACATCGGCAAGCCGTGATGGCGCAGGAGCGAGGACATCACGCCGGACTCGCAATGCGAGGCGTGCGAGTGCACGAAAGAATCGGGCATCGCTAGTCGACCCGGTCCAGGACCTCGCTCGAAATGCCCAGCGCCTCGGCGTACCGCAGCTTGAGCGCGGGCGGCAGGCGCGCAAAACCCGCCGGCTTGAGGTGGCGCCGCACGCGCCAGCGCCACAGGCCGGTGACTTGCGACAGCAGCTCGACGTCCATGCGCGCGCGATACATGTGGTATTCGAGCGGCGAGGATTCACCCGCTCGCGCTCGCGCGCGAGCCTGCATCGCGCGCCTCTCCAGATCCTCGACCGCCTGGCGCGTGACGATCTCCTCGACCTCCCAGCCGCGCGAGGACACGAGCCGCAGCTTGCCGTCGTCGGCGGTCGCGTAGACGGCTTTGCGATGGCCCGCGAGGGTCGCGTTGCCCTCCTGAGGCACATCGCGCTCACGCATGAGCGGTTGCGGTGAGGTAGATGAAGCCGCTCGAGAAGCGTCCGCTCTCCGGGACGAAGCACAGCAGGTGCTGACCTTCCCGCAGCTTGCCGCTCTTGATCAATTCGTCGAGCATGATGTAGATCGCGGCCGAACCCGTGTTGCCGACCCACACGAGGTTCGTGAACCAGCGTTCGGGGGGAATCGGCAGTCCCGCGCGGGCGAGGCCTTCGACGACCGGCGCGCGAAAATACTCTGAGGACATGTGCGGGAGAAACCAATCCACGTCCCGCGCGGAGAGCGAACGTCGCTCGATGACGCGCTCGAGCGGTTTGACCAGCGTGTATTCCACGACCTCTTCGTTGAGGAGCCTCACGTCCTGCTTCAAGGTGAACAAGGACTTCGTTTCGCGCTCGCGGGGCGAATAGCTCAACCATCCGCGCAGAACGCCGTTCGCCTGTTTTTCGGCGCCGTAATACATGCACGGCGGCAGCTTGTGCGCGTAGGAGAAAACGTCTATCCACTCGACGCGCAGATTGAGTCCCGGACGCGGCGCGGGCTCCAGAAGCAGTGCGCCGGCGCCGTCGGACAGCATCCAGCGCAGAAAATCCTTTTCGAACACGAGCTCGGGGTTCGACTCCAGAACCTGCGAGCCGTTGAGCGATTCGGCGTCGTAGTTCTGCGCGAGCAGGCCCAGCGATGCCACTTCCGAGCCGGTCACGACGGCGTTGCGCGTGCCGCCCGACACGACCGACATCCAGCCGTACTTCAGAGCCGTGGCGCCCGAAAGGCACACGCCCGCGGTCGCTACTGCTTCGCAGACCGGCGCGCCGAGCTCGCCGTGGACCATGACGGCGTGGTTGGGCATCAGCTGATCCGGGTTGGAAGTCCCGCATACCAGGCAGGCCAGATCATCGAGCTCGAATCCGTCCGCGACCAGTCCCCTGACCGCGGCTGCGGTAAGGCTCGCGTTCGTGTAGTTCGGCTTTCCCGTGGCCGGATCGATCACGTAATAGCGACGCTGGATGCCGTTGTTGCGCTGTACCACGCGGCGTGCGCGCGACGGGCGCTCGCCGACCTGTCCCAGGATCGTCTCCACCTGATCGTTCTCGACGGGCGGGTTCGGCAGGCACACCGAGCTGCGCGTGATGTAGGCGGCGTTGCTCATGATGGCTCTTGTCGGCGTCTCGGTCACCGCCCCGAGGGGAGCTCGAAATACGTCCTTTGCGATTCCAGCCGCCGGGAGAAGAGCGGGATCATCAGGCGTTGCACGAGCAAGCTCAACGGAACCAGGGTCAGTATCACCGCAATCAGATACGCGCAAAACAATGCGAGCATCAGCCTGCGGCCGGCTGAACCCGGTGCGCCTCCCCGACGGATCAGTCGTGACCACAGGGAAAACACGCGTTGCCCGGCGCGCTCGCTGAAGATCAACCTGGGATTGACGCGTGCCGCGCCCAGGCCGGTGAGCATGGGCTCATCGCTGCGCTCGCGGTCCGCCCGAAGCCCCGCGAGCAGCGCGCGACCGAACCGGTCGGCGTTCCTGATCTCCTCTTCGGCCACGCCCGCCGCGGGCAATCCCCAGAAGGCGTCGCGCCGCCCGGTGAGGACCCAGCGCGGCGTAGTGACGAAGCTCGCCAGTGTGCCGCCTCCGTCGACGAACGCCACGTTGTCGCGCAGTCGCCCGCCTGCCTCCTGGATCAGGTGCTTGACGGTTTCCTGTGCCACCAGCCACATGTTGCGGCACGCGATCACGGTCACGACCGGCCGGCCTCGCAGCAGGCGTCTTCCCTCCTCGCTCTTCAGGAATGCGGTCATCGGGCCCGAGGGCGCGAGATACCACACCTGGTACGCGAGCACGACGAGATCGAAACGTTCGTCAGCGCCCGCCGTGAGCGGCTCGAGCGCCGGCGGTTCGAGCAGCACGGTTTCGGGCATCGCGTCCAGAAAACGCCAGGCTGGCCACGGAAAAGGGTAAGGCCGGCGCGGGCGCAGCACTTCTTCCACGAGCTCCACGTCGCCGGCCGCCGCCAGCGGCGAGGTCAGGCGTCGCGCCACGCGAGCGAGCTGCCCGGTCTGAGAGAAATGCACAAGCAAGACGCGTTTCATGCTCCAAGTTTCAGCTGCCGGCGTTCCAAAGAATAACCCGCGGAGCACCGTGTGTCATCGGATTTTCCGCGAAGCCCCGCGACCTTCGCGTGTTTCAAGCCGGCGACGTATCGGGGGGCGGCAACGCGCTTTTGCGCCGGCGGCGCCGGCGGCGGCGCGCCTCGCCCGGCTGCGGCGCCATGAGCATCGCCTGGCGCTCGGCCTCGCCTGCCTGCTGGAATTTTTCCCACCATTGCGCGAGTTCCTCGGGCGCCTCGCCGCTGCCGCTCCTCAGCACGAGGAAGTCGAATCCGGCCCGGAATCTCTCGTGCCCCAGGAGGCCGAAGGGACGGCGGCCGCTCCTCTGCTCGAAGCGCGGCTGCAGCGCCCAGATCTCCTTCATCACGGCGGTGAGGCGGCGCGGAATGGCGAGCTTGTCGGTCTGGATGTCGAGCACGGTGTCCATCGCCTCGTACAGAGCCGGGATCGGTTTCTGCCCCCGCTGCTGCGCTTTCTTCCACGCCGCGAGCACCTCGTGCCACAGCAGCGCAGCGAACAGGAACGCGGGCGACACGGATTTTCCCGAGCGCACGCGGCTGTCGGTCTGCTCGAGCGCGAGAGTGACGAAGCGCTCCCCCATCGGCTGCTCGATGATGACGTCGAGCAGGGGCAGCAGACCGTGGTGCAGGCCTTCGCTGCGCAGCTGGCGCAGGCCCGTCGCCGCGTGGCCCGAGAGCAGCAGCTTCTGCATTTCCTCGTAGACCCGCGACGGGGGGACGTTCTCAAGCAAGTGAGCCAGCTCGCGTATCGGTTTTCGCGTGCGCTCGTCGATGGAGAATCCGGCCTTTGCGGCAAAGCGCACGGCGCGCAGCATCCGCAGCGGGTCTTCCCGGTAGCGGGCGCGCGCGTCGCCGATGATGCGCACGGATTTCCGCTGCAGGTCCCTCAGGCCGTTGTGGTAGTCGAGGAGGGTCTCGCCCGCGGGATCGTAGTACAGGGCGTTGATCGTGAAGTCGCGCCGGATGGCGTCGTCCTCGCGCGTGCCGTAGATGTTGTCCCTGAGCACCCGGCCATGCTCGTCGGTCTCCGTCGCGGTGCGCGCGCGAAACGTCGAGACCTCCACGGTCTCCTCGCCGAACATCACGTGCACGAGCTTGAACCGCTTCCCGATGAGACGCGAGCGCCGGAAGATCTTGTGCACCTCTTCGGGATATGCGTCGGTGGCGACGTCGAAGTCCTTGGGGCGAAGGCCCAACAACAGGTCGCGCACCGCGCCGCCCACGACATACGCCTCATAGCCGTGGCTGTGCAGCACCTCGCAGACCTTGCGCGAGCCCTGCGAGATCGCCTCGCGGGCGACGCCGTGCTGCTCCTTCGGGACGGTCCTCGGCTCGGAGCCGGAACCGAACCGGAAGACGCGCCGGATGAATTTCTTGATCAAGAGGGAAGAAAACTCCCGGTGCCGTCCGCTTCCAGGCGGCACTGGTACAGCGCTTCGAGGTTGGCTTGGGTGAGCATGTCGCTTGAGCGCCCCAGGCTCGCGCGGCCCGCATCATACAGTAAAACCGCAAAGCCGCAGTGCCGGACGGCGTGTCCGGGCTCGTGCAGCGCCGCGAGCACCGTTTTTCCGCCGGACGCGCAGCGGGAGAGTGTTCGCATCACCCGCGCCTGGTGGTGAAGGTCGAGATGCTGCAGTGGCTCGTCGAGCAGCAGGACGTCGGCGTCCTGCAGGAGGACCTGCGCGATGCGGGCCCGCTGGCGCTCGCCGCCTGAAAGCGTGCGATACGCCTGAGCTGCACGATCGGCCAGGTCGAGCTCGGCGAGCCAGCGGCGCGCGAGCCCGGAGCTTTCCTCGTCCCGGCTCCAGGCGCTCCTCGAGTGCGGATACCGGCCGAGCATGACGTAATCGAGCACGCTGCCCCAGAAATCGGTTTCCTCGTCCTGGAGCAGCACGGCGATGCGCCGGGCGAGCTCGCCGCGCCGGTGCGCGGCGAGCTCAACGCCGTCGAGCGCGATCGCGCCCGATTGTGGCGCGCGCAGGCCGGCGAGGGCGAGGATGAGGCTCGTCTTGCCCGAGCCGTTGCGCCCGAGGAGAGACCAGAACGCGCCCGGCGCGAGCGAGAGGTCGAGCGCGCGAACGAGCTCGCGCCCGCCCGCCCAGAGTCCGAGTCCGGCCGCCTCCAGCATCAGCGCAGCTTCGCGAGGAGCAAGAGCAGCACCGGTACTCCGATCATCGCGGTGAGAACGCCGACCGGGAGCTCGGCGGGCGCCGCCACCGTGCGCGCGAGGGTATCGGCGAGAGCGAGCAGGCTCCCCCCCAGGCACGCGGAGAGCGGGAGCAAGGCGCCATGGCGGTGCACCCCCGTGAGCCGCAGCAGATGCGGCACCACCAACCCCACGAAACCGATCGAGCCGCCGAGCAGGACCGCGGCGACGGTGGCAAGCGTCGCGCAACCGAAGGCGATCGACTGCAGCCGCGTCACCGCGACGCCGAGCGAGCGCGCCTTGTCTTCACCGAGAATCAGCACGTCGAGCGCGGCCGATTGCGAAAAGGCGAGTGCCGCGCACCCCGCGAGCACGACGAGCGCTGCGCTCGGGTCGCCAGCGGGCGAGAGGTCGCCGAGCAGCCAGAAGAGCATCCCCTGTACCTGCGAGGAGGGTGCGAGCGAGAGCATCAGCCCGACGAGCGCGCCGAATCCCGAAGCGAGCGCGACGCCGGTGAGCAGCACCCGGTACGGATTCCATCCCGAGCGTCCCAGGGAGAATGCGAAGACCGCGCCGGCCGCGATCGAGGCGCCGGCGAGCGCGGCGAAATTGAGGCCCGCCGCGGAGACTCCGAGCAGCATCGCCGCAAGCGCGCCGGCCGCCGCCCCTCCGGAGACGCCCAGGATGGTGGGATCGGCGAGCGGGTTTCTCAGGAGCACTTGTAGCAGCGCGCCTGCCAGCGCGAGGAGCCCGCCGCAGGCGAACCCGGCAAGCGCCCTGGGCGCGCGCACGCCCCAGACGATTTCGCGCGCGATCTCGTCGCCGCGCCCGAGGAGCGCGTCGGCGAGCCGCCCCGGGCCGAGATCGACGCTGCCGAACGCCGTCGCGAGCGCGAGGCTCGCGGGAACGAGCGCGACGACCAGGACGGGGACGGTCTTCATTCCAGGCTGATGACCTGCCAGCGGCGCGCGCTCGCTTCCCGGCGCAGGATCTCGTCGGGGTCCACCGCGACCGGGTGCGTCACGCGCTCGAGCAGCGGCAGGTCGTTCTGCGAGTCGCTGTAGAACCAGCTGTCGGAAAACGACGCGAGCGACCGGCCCTGACCGCCGAGCCATTCCGCAAGCCGCGTCACCTTGCCCTGGCGGAAACAGGGCGTTCCTGAGGGCTTGCCCGTGAACCTCCCGTCCCTGACTTCGAGCTCGGTCGCGAGCAGTTGATCGACGCCGAAGGCGCGCGCGATCGGCGCGGCGATGAAGGCGTTGGTGGAGGTGACGATCGCGCAGAGATGGTTGTCGCGGAGGTGCCGCCGCACCAGCTCCTTTCCCTTCGTGCGGATGATGGGCGCGATCCTGGTCCGCATGAATTCGCCGTGCCATTCGTCGAGCTTTTCGCGGGGATAGCGCGCGAGCGGGGCGAGCTGGAATTGGAGAAACTCGTGGATGTCGAGCCTGCCCGCCTTGTACTGGAGGAGAAAACGGTCGTTCTTCGCCTCGTATTCGGCGCGCTCGAGCACGCCGCGCTCGACCAGGAACTGCGCCCACTCGTAGTCGCTGTCCCCCGAGAGCAGCGTGTTGTCGAGGTCGAAGAGCGCCAGTTCCAAGTCCTTGTCCTCCGGCGTCAACGCTTGGCGGCGTCGAGCGAGCCCAGCGCTTCCTTGAGGAGGGGCAGCGTGATCGGGCGCTTGCGCTGCAGCGAATACCTGTCCAGGGCGTCGAGCGCCGCGATCTGCGTGCCCATGTCGCGATCGAAGTGCGTGAGGAGGTAGCGGATCAGCTCCCCGTCGAGCGCGATGCCGCGCGCGGCGGCGCGCGCGTAAAGAGCCGCGGCCTTTTCCGCGTCGCTCAAGGGGTGCAGCTGGAGCACGATTCCCGATGCGAGGCGCGAGCGCAGATCCGCTCGCAGGGGGAGCCGCGCGGGCGGCGCCTCGCCGCTCGCGACAAGCGCCCCGCCCGAGCTGCGCAGCCGGTTGCACAGGTCGAACAGCGCGACCTGCTCCGCTTCGCCGAGGCGGGCGACGTCGTCAACCGCGGCGGCTTCGAGTTTCGCGGCCGCCGCCGCCTCGGAAAAAGCGCGCAGGAGGTGGGTCTTGCCGCTCCCGCCCGGTCCCCAGAGAAAGACGAAGCGCTCGCCGTCAGCGAGCGCCTCGCGCAGCGCCTTCAGCGCCGCGCCGTTTTTCCCAGGGGAAAAATTGTCCAGCGTCGCGGGCGGAGGCGGGGCGAGCTCGAGCAGGAGTTGTTGCATCAATCCACGCCGCCTCAGGCGGGCGGCGGACATTTCAATTAAAATTCGGGGGGCGAAAACACGTCACTTTATCTGCAACCCCCAGTCTTGACCAGCAAGAAGCCGATCACCTACCGCGACGCCGGGGTGGACATCGACGCCGGGGACGCGTTGGTCGAGGCGATCAAGCCCTTCGCGAAGAGGACCCTGCGCCCGGAAGTGCTCGCCGGAATCGGCGGATTCGGCGCGCTCGCCGAGATCCCGAAGAAATACCGCCAGCCGGTGCTCGTGTCGGGGACAGACGGGGTCGGCACCAAGCTCAAGCTCGCATTCGAGCTGCAGCGGCACGACACGGTGGGCATCGATCTCGTGGCGATGAGCGTCAACGACATTCTCGTTTGCGGCGCGGAACCGCTGTTCTTCCTCGACTATTACGTCTGCGAAAAGCTCGACGTGCGCGTCGCCACGGAAGTCGTCAGGGGC
>VBCJ01000433.1 GCA_005884335.1 Betaproteobacteria bacterium
TGCGACCAGCGCGGCTCGTACCACGCCGAGAGCGCGAAGCTCGCGCGCGAGCGCTCGCTCGAGTTTCTGCGCAAGCACATCGGGTAGACCTCACCGCAGCGGAGGAAACACAATGCCATCGATCCAGATCAGGAAGCTGGCAGACGCTCTCGGCGCCGAGGTGAGCGGCGTCGATCTGTCCCGGTCTCTCGCCGCCGGAACCTTCGCCGAAATCCGCAAGGCCTGGCTCGATCACCTGGTGCTGCGTTTCCGCGGACAGACCCTCTCCGATCCGCAGCTGATCGCGTTCAGCGAGCTCTTCGGCGAGCTCGATCCGCCCGGGCCGAACCCCTACGGCAAGCCCTTCCTGCCCGAGCATCCCGAAATGAACGTGATCTCCAACATCAAGATGGAAGGCGCGCCGATCGGCGGCCTGGGCGACGGCGAGGCGATCTGGCACGCCGACATGACCTACGTCGACTCGCCGCCGATGGCCGCGATCCTGCACGCGCTGGAGGTTCCGCCCTCGGGCGGCGACACTTACTGGGCGAACATGTATTCCGCGTACCAGAAGCTGCCGGCGAATCTGAAAAAGCGCATCGAGGGCCGCAAGGCGGTCCACGACGCCACCTACAACAGCGCCGGTGTCATGCGCAAGGGCTATCAGGAGGTCACCGATCCGCGGAAGGCGCCGGGCGCGCATCACGCCCTCGTGAGAACGCATCCCGAGACCGGACGCAAATGCCTGTTCCTCGGGCGCCGGCGCAACAGCTACATCGTCGGCATGGAACTCGGCCAGAGCGAAGCGCTGCTCGACGAGTTGTGGGCGCACGCGACGCAACCGCAATTCACCTTTCGCCAGCAATGGCGAGTGGGCGACGTGCTGATCTGGGACAACCGCTGCACGCTGCACCGGCGCGACTCTTTCGACCCGAACGCGCGCCGTCTGATGCACCGCACCCAGATCAAGGCCGATCGGCCGCGCGTCTGAATTCCCATATGAGCGCGCAAGTCGCCCCGCGCCGGATTTCCGAAACCCCGCCGAAGCTGGCGATCGAGCGAGTCGAAGTATTCGGCGTCGCCGTGCCGCTCGCGGGCGGCGGGTTCAAGAACGCCTACGTGACCAAGACCGTGCAAAAAAGCGCCGTCGTGCGCGTGACCGCGGCCGGCGGCGCGGTCGGGCTGGGCAACATCGATCCCTCGCCGGGCTATTCGACCGAGGCGATCGAGGAATCGCTTGCGGCATTGCGCGGCAAGCTCGCCCCCTGCGTGATCGGCGCGGATGCCGCGAACATCCACGTTCTCAACGCGCGGCTGGACGCCGCGGCGCCCGGTTTTCTCGACGCCAAGGCGGCGATCGAAATGGCCTGCGTGGACCTCACCGCCCGCGCGCTCGGCGTGCCGGTGTACACCTATCTCGGCGGCGCGGTGAAGGAACGCCTGAGCTTCAACGCGTGGATCGGCATTCTGCCGCCCGAGGAAGCGGCGGCCGAGGCGCGCAAGTGGTTCGAGCGTGGCTTCCGTTCGGCGAAGATCAAGGTCGGCGGCGGCATCGAGGCCGACCGCGACCGCGTCAAGGCGGTGCGCGAGGCGGTCGGCTCTGAAATGGCGCTCCGGATCGATGCGAACGCAGGCTACGACGCGGACACGGCGATACGCCTTGCACGCTCGGTGCAAGCTTGCGATCTCCAGCACTTCGAGCAGCCGGTCGCGGCCCGCGATCTCGCCGGGATGGCGCGCGTGCGCCGCGAGGCGGGCGGCGTGCCGATCATGGCGGACGAATCCGTCCTCGACCACGCGAGCCTGATCGCGGTGATCAAGGCGGGCGCCGCCGACATCGTCAAACTGAAAGTCATGAAGCAAGGCGGATTCCACCGCACCGCCGCCATGCTCGCGACCGCCGAAGCCGCGGGCGTGCGTTGCGTGATCGGACATGGTTTCGGACTCGGCGTGAACACGATGGCGGAGATCATGCTCGCCGCCACCAGCGCGAACGTGATCGACGGCCTGGAATGCGTCGGGCCGCTCAAGACCGTGGACGACATCACCACCGAAAAACTCGACCTCGGCGCGGGCGTCCTCGCGCTTCCGCCCGGGCCGGGCCTCGGCGTCGCGCTCGACGAGGCGAAGCTCGCGCGCTATCGGTTCGCCTAGCGGCACGGGACGCAGCATCGATGACACTTTTTCTTCGCATCGTAATCGCGCTCGCATGCCTGCTCGCCGCCGCGCAAGCGCTCGCTCAAGCCTATCCAACGCGGCCGATAAGAATGCTCGTCCCGTTTTCCGCGGGCGGCACCGTGGACATCGTGGCGCGCCTCCTCGGCGTGAAGCTCTCCGAACAGCTGGGCGTCTCTACCCCGACCTTCCCTACGATACGCTGCGCGATCTGGCTCCGATCGCCCACGTAGGTGCGACACCCAATGCGCTGGTGGTCACCCACTTGCTGCCGGTGAAGACGATGCAGGAGTTTCTCGCCTACGCGCGCGCCAACCCAGGCGGCATCGCCTACGGCTCGGGCGGAATCGGCAGCGCGGGACATCTCTCGGTCGAGCTGTTGCAGTCGCTCACAGGCACCAAGTTCACGCACGTGCCGTACAAAGGCTCCGGGCCGGCGATCACCGACCTGATCAGCGGGCAAATCCAGGCCATGCTGCTCACCATGCCCTCGGTGATGCCCTACGTGAAAGGCGGCAAGGTGCGAGCCATCGCCACTTCCGGGGCGCGCCGCTCGCCGGCGCTGCCGGACCTGCCCACCATCGCCGAAGCGGGCGTGCCCGGCTACGAATACACGCCCTGGTATGGAGTGTTCGGCCCGGGAACGCTGCCGAAACCGCTGATCGCGCGGCTCAACTCGGCCGTCAACACGTCACTCGCCGACGCCGGGGTACGGGAGAAGCTCGCGCAGCAAGGTCTGGAAGTGCATTCGACGACGAGCGACCAGTTCACCGAGATCGTGCG
>VBCJ01000193.1 GCA_005884335.1 Betaproteobacteria bacterium
CAACTCGGCCTTCAGCTGCTCCGCGGTTTGCAGGCGACGGGCGCGCTCGCGCAGTCCCGCGAGGATGAACCGCGTTGCGTCGGCGCCGACGTCACTTGCCAGCAGCGCGGATTCGAGCGTCTCGAACAGCCCCGGATCGATCGCCCCTTCGCCGAAGAGCCCCGAGAGCCGCGAGCGCGTTTTCGTGAGCCCGTCCCTGAGGCGCGCCGCCCAGGAGCGCTGCCGGCGGGCGTTCTCGGAGGAGAGTTCGAGCATGGGGGAGGAAGGTTTGCAAAGAACCGCTATAGAATAGAGTCGGATTTTATCACTCGTCGCAATGGTTCCCTCACGCGCCGCCTTTTTTGCCCTCGCGCTCGCTTCAGGCGTGCAGGCGAACCCGCACGCGTTCACCCTGTCGAACGGCTTGCGCCTGATCGTGAAGGAGGACCACCGCGCACCCACCGTCGTTCATCAGGTATGGTATCGGGCGGGCAGCATGGACGAGGCGCCCGGCACGACCGGCGTCGCGCACGTGCTCGAGCACATGATGTTCAAAGGGACCCGGCGCTTCGCTCTGGGCGAGTTCTCGCGGCTCGTCGCGGAGGCAGGCGGGCGCGACAACGCTTTCACTTCCACGGATTTCACCGTCTACCACGAGCAGGTGCACCGCGACCGCCTGCCCCTGGCGATGCAGCTCGAGGCCGATCGCATGGCGAACCTCGCGATCCGCCCGGAGGAGTTCGCGCGGGAGATCAAGGTGGTGATGGAGGAGCGCCGGCGCAGCTACGAGGACCGTCCTCGTTCGCTTCTCATCGAAAATCTTCTCGCCACGGCTTTCGCCGCGCATCCCTACAAATGGCCGACGATCGGGTGGATGCAGGACCTGGAGAACATGAGCTGGCGGGATGCTCAGGCCTGGTACAAGCAGTGGTATGCGCCGAACAACGCCATCATCGTCGTGGTCGGCGACGTCGAGCCGGAGAGAGTGCTCGCCTGGGCGCGGCGTTATTACGGCGCGCTCGCGCCGAAGGCGGTCCCCGCGCGCAAATCGCTCGGCGAACCGCCGCAACGGGGGCTGAAGCGCGTTACGGTGAAAGCGCCGGCGGAGCTTCCCTACGTGCGCCTGGGATACAAGGCGCCGGTGCTGCGCGATATCGCGAAAGACTGGGAGCCGTTCGCGATTTCGCTTCTCGCGGAGCTGCTCGGCGGAAGCGACGCGGCGCGCCTCCACCAGGTCCTGGTGCGTGAGCGGCGCGTCGCCAGTTCCGTCGGCGCAGACTACGAAATGGTCTCGCGCGGCCCCGGAATGGTGTTCGTTGAAGCCGCGGCCGCGCAAGGCCGCACCGGGGCGGAGCTCGAGGCCGGCGTGCGCGAGGTCATCGCTCGAATCGCCGCCGCCGGCGTCACTGCCGAGGAGTTGAACCGGGCAAGGGTCCAGCTGCTTGCCCAGCTCGTCTACAAGCGCGACTCGTTTTTCGCGCAGGCGCTCGAGCTCGGGGAACTGGAGTCGACTGGACTCTCCTACCGTTACGCCGATCGCGTTCCCGAGCGGCTGAAGGCGATCACCGCGGAGCAGATCCAGGCCGCGGCGGCCCGTTACCTCGTCGAGGACGGGCTGACAGTGGCCGTACTCGACCCGCAGCCCTTGAATCCGCGCCCGGCAAGCGCTGTCGTTCCGGGAGTGAAACACTGACCATGCGCAGCCGGGCGCTCTGGATATCGATGACTCTCGCCGTCGCAGCGACGGCCGAGGCGGGAGTGAAGATCGATCACTGGATCGCGCAATCGGGGGCGCGGGTCAACTTCGTCGAGAGCCATGCCCTGCCGATCGTGGATGTCGCGGTCGAGTTCGCGGCGGGCAGCGCCTACGATTCGCGCGAGCAGGCGGGGCTCGCGCGGCTCACGCTCGCCATGCTCAGAGCGGGCTCGTCTCACTATTCGGAGACCGAGGCGAGCCGCCGCATCGCCGACGCGGGCGCGCAGCTGCAGGAGAAATTCGACCTGGATCGCGCCGGCTTCGCGCTGAGGAGCCTCTCCTCCGAGGCCGAGCGAAAGGCGGCGACGCAAACTCTCGCCGACATGCTGCAAGCGCCGCTCTTTCCCGCGGAGGCCTTCGAGCGCGAGAAAGCGAGCGCGATCGCGAACGCGCGCGAAGCCGAGACGCTGCCCGACCAGGTCGCGGAGCGGCGCCTGTATGCGCTCATGTATCCGGCGCATCCCTACGGATTCAGCGAAACCCCGGAGACGCTTGCTTCGATCAAGCGCGAGGACCTCGAGCGCCACTACCGCAACTCCTACGGTTCCGCGCGCGCGGTGGTCACGATCGTCGGCGATCTGGACCGCGACGCAGCCAAGGCGCTCGCAGAGGAGCTGACCTCGCGTCTTTCGAAAGGGACCGATTCCGCGCTGGCGCCGGTCGTGACCCCGCCCGCGGGTGCGGCGCTGCGCGTGGCGCACCCGTCCACCCAGAGCCACGTGCTGGTGGGCGTCGCGGCGCTCACCCGAGCCGACCCGGACTACTTTCCGCTTTTCGTCGGCAACTACTCTTTGGGAGGCGGCGGATTCATGTCGCGGCTCTTGAGGGAAATACGCGAGAAGCGCGGCTACGCATACAGCGTCTACAGCACCTTCAGGCCTTACGAGCGCGAGGGACCGTTTCAGGTGGGATTGGAAACGCGGCGCGACCAGGCGCGCGAGGCGCTCGAGCTGGCGCGCTCGGTCGTCGGCGAGTTCGTGATGCACGGTCCCACCGAAGCGGAGCTGAAAGCCGCAAAAAAGAGCCTCGTCGGCGGGTTTCCCCTTCGCATCGATACCAACCGCAAGATCCTCGACCAGATCGCCGTGATCGGTTTCTACAGGCTGCCGCTCGACTGGCTCGACGAATTTCCGGCCCGCGTGCAAGGGGTGACCCTCGCGCACGTCAAGAGCGCCTTTGCGCGGCGCATCGATCCCGAAAAGCTCTCGATCGTCGTCGTCGGTGCGCCGGACTAGGCCCAATACCGTCCGGATCATCGGCGGTCTCTGGCGCAGCCGCATTCTCGAATTCCCCGATGTGGCGGACTTGAGACCGACGCCTGACCGCGTGCGGGAGACGCTCTTCAACTGGCTCGGGCAGGATCTGACCGGCATGGCGTGCCTGGACCTCTTTGCGGGCAGCGGTGCACTCGGCTTCGAGGCGCTTTCGCGCGGCGCAGCCTCGGTCGTCATGATCGAGAAGAACCCCGCGGTGCTGCGCGCGTTGCGCGACAATGCGCACAAGCTCGGCGCAACGGGCCTGACGGTCGTCCGCGGCGATGCGCTAGAATTCGCCCGCGGCGCGCGCTCCCGATACGATGTCGCATTCGTCGATCCGCCGTACCGTCTGGGCATGCAGGTCGCGGCGCTCGATCTATTGCGCGGGCTTCTCGCCGAAGGGGGGCGGGTGTACGTGGAAAGCGACGCCGTCTTCGAAGCGCCTCTGGGTTGGGCTGTTCTCAAGCGCGCGCGCGCGGGGAACGTGCATTTTCATCTTCTGGCAAGGGAGGCCGATGATCAAGGCGGTGTATCCGGGAACGTTTGATCCGATCACGCGAGGCCACGAGGACCTGGTGCGGCGCGCCGCGGCGCTCGTCGACGAGGTCGTGGTGGGCATCGCCGCCAGCCAGACGAAGCGTCCGTTTTTCACCCTGGAGGAACGCGTGCACCTCGCGCGCGAGGTTCTCAAGCCGTACCGGAACGTGACGGTCGAGGGCTTCCGGGGACTGCTCATGGATTTTGTGCGCGGGCAGAAGGCCCAGGTGGTTCTGCGCGGCTTGAGGGCGGTGTCGGACTTCGAGTACGAATTTCAGATGGCCGGAATGAACCGCAATCTCTATCCGGACGTCGAAACGATATTCTTGACGCCGGAGGAGCAATACCAGTTCATCTCGGCGTCCATCGTGCGCGAGATCGCCGTTCTGGGCGGCGATGTGAGCAAGTTCGTGCAGCCGCGCGTGGCGCGTGCTCTCGCGGCAAAGGTCGGCAAGGGGCGGAAGTAAGCCGCCGCCTCACTTCTTCTGGCAGGTCGCGCAGAAGAAGCTCGAACGCTGGCCCAGCCGCGCCACCCGGATCGCGGCCCCGCAAACCCGGCACGGGAGCGCGGCGCGGTCGTAGACGCAGTAGTGCTGCTGAAAATACCCCGGGGAGCCGTCGGATTGCACGAAGTCGCGCAGGCTCGATCCGCCGGCGGCTATCGCGGCCAGAAGAACGTCCCTCACGGCGGCGACCAGCCGCTCGCATCGCGCGCGGGAGAGGCGCCCTGAGCGCGCGCGCGGATGGACGCCCGCCTTGAACAGGCTTTCGTTCGCGTAGATGTTTCCGATCCCGACCACGACGTTGGCGTTCATCAACAGCTGCTTGATGCCGACTCCGCGGCCGCGCGTGGCCCGGTAGAGGAACTCGGGCGAAAAATGCTCGCCGAGCGGCTCGACGCCGAGCTGCGCGAGCAAGGGATGGCGGAACGCATCGCCGTCCTTCCACAGCACCAAGCCGAAGCGGCGCGGATCGCGCAGGCGCAACGCGATACCGCCGAAAACGAGGTCCACATGATCGTGCTCGCGGGGGAGGGTTCCCGGTTCGATCACACGCAGGCTCCCCGACATGCCCAGGTGCACGATGAGCGAGCCGGCGTCGCATTCGAACAGCAGATACTTTCCACGCCGCACCAGGCGTTTCACCCGCTGGCCGACGAGGACGCGGGCGAGCTTGCGGGGAATGCGCTGACGCAGATTGCGATTGCGCACGGCGACGCCCGTGATCGTCTTGCCGATCACGAAAGGCTCGATGCCGCGGCGGGTGATCTCGACTTCGGGCAGCTCGGGCACGGCTGAACTCAATGTCCTTGTCTGGCCTCTGAAATATACCTAAACTAGCCCTTCAAGACAGCAAGTGCCTCCATGCTTGGTCCACACAGCCTGTTGCCCATCCGAGTCGCCGCCTTGCGGCTGTTCGCCGCGATGGCGTTTGCCGTGTTTGCGGGATGCGCCGCGGCGCCGCCGCAGCCGGCCGCGGCAGTAGAGGAACCGCAGGAGGAATCCGACGCGGACGCGCCCGCGAGCGAAGCGCAGGCGCTCGCACCCGAACCCGTAGACCGCTCGGCCCTTCCCAATCAGGAGCTGACCGAAAACCTGCTGTACGAATTTCTGCTCGCAGAGATCGCGGTCCAGCGCGGCAACGCCGCGCTCTCAGCGCAGGCGTACGTCGATCTGGCGAAACGCACGCGCGATCCCCGGATCGCGCGGCGCGCCACCGAAGTTGCGGCGCTCTACGCTCGGATGAACAACGCCGCGATCGATGCCGCAACGGTCTGGCACGAAACCGAGCCCGGCTCGACACGCGCGCTCGAGGCGCTCGCCGGATTGCTGGTCGCCGCGGGCCGCTACGACGAGGCGCTCCCCAATCTCAAGAAGCTGCTGACCGGCTCCGCCAACGACCCCGCAAACGGATTCACGCAGCTGACCCGCACGCTTGCCAATGCCCAGGACAAGCAGGCCGCTCTGAAGCTCGTACGCAGTCTCGCCGCAGACTATCCCAAGCTCGCCGAGGCGCATTTTGCCGTCGCGCGGGCGGCAGTCAACGCGGGCGACGAACGCGTTGCGCTCGAGGAAGCCCGCAAGGCTGGACAGCTGCGGCCGGACTGGGAGGCGGCCGTCCTGCTCGAAGCGCAACTGCTGCAGAAGGCCTCGGCGGATCAGGCCGCATCGTTGCTTGGCGGCTATCTGAAAAAATATCCCGCGGCGCGGGAAACGCGCCTCGCCTACGCGCGCTTGCTGGTGGCGCAAAAACGCTTTGGCGAGGCGCGCGCCGAGTTCCAGAAGCTCATGGCCGGCGTTCCCGACAGCACCGACGCGGCCTTCGCGGTGGCGCTGCTTTCCCTGCAGCTCAAGGACTACGACGCTGCGGAGAAATATCTCAGGAGCCTGATCGAAAGCCCGTACCGCGACAAGGACGGAGTCCGCCTGTATCTGGGTCAGGTCGCCGAAGAGCGGAAGAATCTTCCGGAGGCGCTGCGCTGGTACGGTGAAGTGGGCGAGGGCGAGCAATACGTCCAGGCGCAGATCCGCTACGGCCAAGTGCTCGCCAGACAGGGCAAGCTCGACGAGGCGCGGGTGCGCCTGCAGCAGGCGGCTGCGAAGAACAGCCAGCAGCGCGTGCAGCTGATCCTCGCCGAAGCGCAGCTCCTGCGCGACGCCAACCAGCCGAAGACCGCGTTCGATCTGGTCGGGCAGGCGCTCGACCGGGTTCCGAACAATCCCGAGCTGCTCTACGACTATGCCATGCTCGCGGAGAAAATCGAGCGCGTGGATATCCTCGAAGCTTCCCTGCGCAAGCTGATCGCGATACGGCCCGAGCATGCGCACGCCTACAACGCGCTCGGCTATTCCCTCGCCGACCGCAATCAGCGCCTGCCCGAGGCGCGCGAGCTGATCGAAAAGGCGCTGCAGCTCGCTCCCGACGATTCGTTCATCATCGACAGCATGGGATGGGTGCTGTACCGGATGGGCAACTTGAAGGATTCGCTCGGCTACCTGCGCCGCGCGTTCGCCGGGCGGCCCGACCCGGAAATCGCCGCTCACTTGGGCGAAGTGCTTTGGGCGATGGGCGAGCGCGCCGAGGCGGAGCGCGTCCTGGGCGATGCCACCCGGGAAAGCCCGGACAACGAGACGCTCGTCAATACCATCAAGCGGCTGAAGCGCTGATAGGAAAAGGGGGCACGCCCCCTTTAAATCCCCCAAATTGGAGGCTGCAGCAAAACGCTTCCCTCTCAAAACCCGTCTTCAGTGAAGTCGAGTTTTGCGATCGGGAAGCGTTTTCCGACAGCCGGCTAAGACTCTTCGTGGTCCGCCTTGCGCTCGGCTTCGCTGCGGCGGCTGTTCTCGGTGCCTGTGCGTCCTTGCCCGAAGCCGGGCGTCCTCTCCCGGGCGGCTTCGAGCTGTCCGGCCGCGTCGCGGTCCGCCACGGAAAAAACGCCGCATCCGGCCGGATCTTCTGGCGGCACTCGGACGAGTCCGACGAACTGCTCATCACCTCAGCCCTAGGCCAGGGAATCGCGAGAATCAGCCGGGAGGGCGATCAGTTCCGGCTGCTGACCGGCGACAACAAGGAGTACCGCGCCGCCGACGCGGAAAGCCTGACCGAGCAGGCGCTGGGGTGGCGGCTTCCGCTAGCCGGGCTCTCAGACTGGGTGCAGGCGCGGGCGAGCCCCGGCCGGCCGGCGGAGATTCGCGGCGAGCAGGACAACGGCCTGGAAATCCGGCAAGACGGCTGGCGGGTCGCCTACGAGGAGTTCCGGGGAGGAAGGCCTTTCCGGATGCGCTTGACGCGCGAAGATCTCGAAATTCGCCTCATCGTGGATCAATGGACAAATTGAATCCGTGGGAGCGCCGCTATCCGGCCCCTGCCAAGCTCAATCTCTTCCTGCACGTCGTCGGGCGGCGCCCCGACGGCTATCACCTGCTGCAGACCGCGTTCCGGCTGATCGAGCGCTGCGACTGGCTGCGCTTTACGCCGCGCACCGATGCGAGGGTGAGGCGAGCGCGGGCCTTGCCCGGCATTGCCGAGGCTGACGACCTCGCCGTGCGCGCCGCACGGCTCCTGCAAGCGGAGGGCGGTTCGAACCGGGGCGTCGACCTCGACATCGAAAAGAACATACCGATCGGCGGGGGGCTGGGCGGCGGCAGCTCCGATTGCGCAACCACGCTCGCGGTCCTGAACCGCCTGTGGGGGCTGGCTCTGCCGAAGGAGAAGCTCGCGGCGATGGCGCTTACGCTGGGGGCGGACGTTCCGTTCTTTCTTTTCGGCGGGAACGCCTTCGCCGAGGGTATCGGCGAGCGGCTCACTCCGCTCGAATTGCCGCAGGCATGGTACGTCGTGCTCGTTCCACCGGTTGCCGTGGCTACGCAGGCGATTTTCACCGCGCCTGAATTGACACGAAATTCAAAAACCTTCAAAATATCAAGCTTTTCTGCCGGTTTCGGACGGAACGACCTGGAATCGGTCGTGTGTGGGCGCCATGCGGAGGTGGCGGTGCATCTCGAATGGCTCAGGCAGTTCGGGGATGCGCGCATGAGCGGCTCAGGCGCCTGCGTATTCGTCGAGTTTGCGACCGAGCGCGAAGCGCGCGCTGTCCTATCCAGGATGCCCGCGGAGATGCGCGGCTTCACCGTGCGCGGGCTGGATCGGCATCCGCTCGCGGAGTTGTTGGAGCAAGTTTAGCGCTTGGGGAGTCGCCAAGCTGGTTAAGGCAGCGGATTTTGATTCCGCCATGC
>VBCJ01000434.1 GCA_005884335.1 Betaproteobacteria bacterium
CGTGATGGGCGCCTGGGGCCGCGACCAGAAGGCGGGAGGCAAGATCCGCATGCTCGCCGACGGCAGCGGCGAATGGACCAAGAAGCTCGGCCTCGAGCTCGATCTCATGGCGCGCAACATGGGCGTGCGCTCGCAGCGCTACTCGATGCTGGTCGAAAACGGCGTGGTGAAAAAGTTGAATGTCGAAGCGCCGGGGAAGTACGAAGTGAGCGGCGCCGAGGCGATGCTCTCGCAGATCTAGAACGGCCGCGAAGAAAAGTTTCAATCCCCCAGCGCCACGCCCTCTCTGCGCGGATCAGCGCCGCCCGCCCAGCCAGTAGTCGTCCGCACGATGCCGTGCAGGCCGCTCGCTTCGGCTCGGATGCGCACGCTGTGGCCCATGCGCTCGAGCTCCGGCGCGAGCCGCTCGAGCCGCGTTCCCCGCTCCAGTTCGGTCGGGCCGTTGCGGCTGCCCGCGCGCGGGGCGTCGATGGCCTTCTGGATGTCCATGTTCCAGTCGAGAACGTTCACGAGCGTCAAGGCCACGTAGTTGATGATCGAGTGGCCGCCGGGCGAGCCGATGACCATGGTGAGCTTTCCCTTCTCGTCGAACACCATGGTCGGCGCCATCGAGCTGCGCGGGCGCTTTTTCGCTTCGACGCGGTTGGCGACGGGCTTGCCGTCTTCCTCGGGCGCCCAGGAGAAATCGGTGAGCTCGTTGTTGAGGAAGAACCCGCGCACCATCTGGCGGTTGCCGAACGCTGCCTCGACGCTCGCGGTCATCGCCACCGCGTTGCCCTCGGCGTCGACCACCGAGACGTGCGTGGTCGCGGGCAGCTCGAGAGGCTCCGCGATTCCGTTGCCCGCCGCGTTCCCGGCGGGATCGCCTGCTTGCGCCCGCCCCATCGAATGCCTCCGGTCGATCAGTTTCGCGCGTGAATCGAGGTAGCGCGATTCGAGCAGCGCGGCGAGCGGCGCTCGCACGAAATCCGGGTCGGCGATGTAGAGATTGCGGTCGGCGTAAGCGAGCCGTCCCGCTTCGGCGAACAGGTGCACCGCTTCGACTGACTCCGGTTTGACCTTCTGGAGGTCGAAGCGCTCGAGGATTTTCAGGATCTGCAGCAGGTCGCCGGACGCGCGCCTGTGGCTGCGCACCGCCGCGGCGATATCGCGGGCGATCTCCCCGCGGTAGAACGCCTCCGCCCCGCCCGCTGCGACGCGCTTCAGCACACCGGCGAATTCCGGGTTCCTCAGCAGCGTGCCTGCGGGCTTGGGCTTGCCGTCGGCCATATAGAAATAGCGGCGAGCGCTTGCGTCGAGCGGGAGGAACCGGTCGGCGGCGATGAGCGCGGAGAGGCGTGGCGAGATCGGAAATCCGTTCTCCGCCAGACGGATCGCCGGCTCGAAGAGGCTCGCCCAGGGAAGCTTGCCGTGCCTTCGGTGCGCGAGCTCGAGCAGCCGCAGCAAGCCCGGTACCCCCACGGATTTGCCGCTTATGACGGCGGCCGGCCAATCGAGCGGCTTGCCATCGGTTCCGAGAAAACGCCCCGGCTTCGCTCTAGCGGGCGCGGTTTCCCTGCCGTCGTAGGCCTCGAGCTTCGCCTCGCGCGCGGCGTAGTGAAGCAAAAACCCTCCGCCGCCGATCCCGGAGGATTGGGGTTCCACCAAATTGAGCACGAGCTGCGTCGCGATCGCGGCGTCCACCGCGCTCCCGCCCCGGCGGATCGCATCGTAGCCTGCGCGCGCGGCGAGCGGGTGCGCCGCGACCACCATGAAGCGCCGCGCCGTGACGAGCGGCTTCGGAACGATCTCGGTCGCAGGCTCAGGCGCCGGCTGAGCGCAAAGGCTGGACGCGGCAAGAAAAATCCCCGCTGCCGCGAAGGCGCTGCGCCAGAAACCTTCTCTAGGCATATGACGGATTGTAATCCGTCATGTCCGCGTCAATCGGTGACTTGTCAGCGCCCCGGAACGATGATGCGGCTGCCCTCGCCCGCCATCTCGAGCATCAGCTCGTTCATTCGGCGCACGAACCCGGCCGGATCCTCGAGCTGCCCGCCTTCGGCGAGAAGCGCCTGGTCGAACAGGAGGTGGCTCCAGTCGGCGAAGCGCGTCTTTTCCTCGTTCAGGCGCTGCACCATCGGATGCGCCGGATTGATCTCGAGGATCGGCTTGGCCTGGGGCGCTTTCTGCCCAACGGCCTTCAAGATGCGCGAGAGATTTCCCCCCATGTCGTGCTCGTCTGCGACCAGGCACGAAGGCGATTGCGTGAGGCGCGAGGAGACGCGCACGTCCTTCACCCTGTCGCCGAGCGCGTCCTTCAGTTTCGCGACGAGGGCCCGGTGCCCGCCCGCCTGCTTCGCTTCCTCTTTCTTCTCGTCGTCGGACTGGAGCTTGGAGAGATCGAGCTCGCCCTTCGCGACCGAGGCGAGCGCCCTGCCCTCGTATTCGGCGAGATTCGCGACCAGCCACTCGTCGACGCGCTCCGAAAGGAGCAGCACTTCGATCGAGCGCTTGCGAAAGATTTCCAGGTGCGGGCTGTTTTTCGCGGCGAGGAACGTCTCCGCGGTGACGTAGTAGATCTTGTCCTGTCCTTCCTTCATGCGCGCGATGTAGTCCGCGAGCGATACGCTTTGCTCTTCGCTGTCGGCCTGGGTGGAGGAAAAACGCAGGAGCTTTGCGATCCGCTCGCGGCTGGCGAGGTCCTCGCCCACCCCCTCCTTCAGGACGCGCCCGAATTCCCTCCAGAAACCCGCGTACTTGTCCTTCTGATTCTCGGCGAGGTCTTCGAGCAGGCCGAGGACGCGCTTGGTGCAGCCGGCGCGGATCGCCTCGATGTCGCGGCTCTCCTGCAGGATCTCGCGCGAGATGTTGAGCGGCAGGTCGTTCGAGTCGACCACGCCGCGCACGAAGCGCAGGTACGCCGGCAGCAGCTGCTCGGCGTCGTCCATGATGAAGACGCGCCGCACGTAGAGCTTGAGGCCCCGGCGCTGGTGCCGGTCCCACAGGTCGAAGGGCGCGCGCGCGGGAATGTAGAGCAGCTGCACGTACTCCTGCCGGCCCTCGACGCGGTTGTGCGTGTAGGCGAGCGGCGCGTCCGGGTCGTGCGCCACGTGCTTGTAGAACTCCTGGTATTGCTCCTCGCTGATCTCCGATTTCGGCCGCGCCCACAAGGCGCTCGCCTGGTTGATCGTCTCATCCTCGTCGGTGATCTTCTCCGCCGATTTCTCCTTGTCCCACTTCAC
>VBCJ01000194.1 GCA_005884335.1 Betaproteobacteria bacterium
GTCCTGCGGGACCGGCGGCAGCGGCGGCGAGAGGCGCGAATAGGGGCCCGCGCCGTACACGACTTTCCCGCCGACCATAGTCATCAACGACTCGATGTCTTTGATCCGATCCTCCGGGACCTTGAAGTAGTCGGCTGAGAGGATCGCGAGGTCGGCGAACTTGCCCGCCTCCAGCGTCCCTTTCTTCCCCTCCTCGCCCGAGATCCACGCGCCCCCTGTTGTATACAGGCGCAGCGCCTCGGTGCGATCGAGAAGATTTCGGTCGCCCTGCAGCTTCGCCCCGTCCAGGGTCTTGCCGGTCACGAGCCAGTGCAGACCGATCCAAGGGTTGTAGCTGGTCGCGCGGTTGCCGTCGGTGCCGCAGGCGAGCGGGATCCCCATCTCGCGGATGCGCGCGACGGGCGGCGCGTCGGCGGCCGCCTGCGCCCCGTATTTCTTCAGGAACGCCTCGCCGTCGAGCGACATGCGGTTCTGGATGTCGATCGAACCGCCCAGGGCCGCGAGCCGCTCGAGTGTCTTCGGCTGCAGCGCCTCGCAATGGTCGAGCCCCCAGCGGAGATTCTTCAAGGGCATCTCGCGGTTCACCTGCTCGAGCACGTCGAGCACGCGGCTCGCCGACGCGTCGAAAGTGGTGTGCTGGCGGAACGGCCAGCCCTGTTCGACGATGAACTTCACCACCGCGGAGAGATTCTTCTCCATGACGCCCGCGGGGGGCACCGGATAGTCCTTGGCGAAGTTGGCGACGTCGCCCGCCGCGTAGAGAATGTACTCTCCGGTTCCGATCATTCGGTAATAGTCGTTCCCCTGGCCGAGCTTCACGAGCTTGGCCCAGGCCGTGTAGTTGTCCAGCTCCTTGCCGGGCGCCTGCGCGAAGAGCGTATACCCGATCCGCAGCGTCATCTGCCCGTCTGCGGCGAGCTTCGCGATGGCGGCGTAGTTGTCCGGATAGTTCTGGCCGCCGCCGCCCGCGTCGATCACGCTGGTGACGCCGAGCCGGTTGTGCTCGCGCATGAAGTGGCGCGTCGAGAGAATCTGGTCTTCCGGAGAAAGCCTCGGGATGCGCAGCCACACCGAGACCAGGCTCGCGAGGCTCGTCGTCGACATCACCAGGCCCGTGGGATTGCCCGAAGCGTCGCGCTCGATCGCGCCGCCGAACATGTTGGGCGTGTCCTTCGTCCAGCCGAGCGCGCGGATCCCGGCCCGGTTGAGCCAGGCGCGGTCGTAGAGGTGCATGATCATGCACGGCGTGTCGCCGGTCGCGGCGTTGATTTCCTCGAGCGTCGGGTAGCGCTGCTCCGCGAACTGCGCCCAGGTCCAGCCGCCGATCACCTGCACCCAGTGCGGCGCGGGCGTGCGCTGCGCCTGCTCGCGCACGCGGCTCAAGGCCTCGGCGAGCGAAGGCACGCCGTCCCAGCGCACTTCGTTGGTATAGGTCAGCCCGCCGCGGATGAAGTGAGTGTGCCCGTCGTTCAGTCCCGGGATGACGGTGCGTCCGCCCGCGTCGATCACCTGCGTGACGGGACCGCGCAGTGTCTCGATTTCGGCCGCGGAGCCGACGGCAATGAGGTGGCCGTCGCGGATCGCGAGCGCGCCCGCCGCCGGGGCCCGCGGAGCTAGGGTCGCGATCCGGCCGTTGATGAGGATCGTATCGGCCGGATTGCTCGTTTGCATGACGGACGCCGCGCAGCCGCCGAGTCCGGTGAGTCCCGCAGTCGCCGCGAGCGCGTCGATCAGGAAATCGCGCCGGCCGAAGTCGACCGCACGGCGCTTTGCCGCCAGCCCGCAGGATGAATGAGTGCAAGCGAACCCTTTGCATCCGTTCGACAATGCCATGTTCCCTCCCTCCGCTTGACTTCAGACATCGTTACGCCAGGTATTTGCCGAACCACGCGAGCGCCTCGCCCCACGCGGCCTTCGCTGCGGCGGCGTTGTAGCGCGGGCCGGTATCGTTGTGGAAAGCGTGGTCCACGTTGGGGTAGACGATCTTGCGGAAGGTCTTGCCGTGCTTGCCCATCGCCGCCTCGATCGCCGGAATGTTCTGGTTGATGCGGTCGTCGAGCCCGCCGTAGATCGCGAGCACCGCCGCGCCGATCCCGGGCACATCGCCCTCCTGGGCGGGGACGCCGTAAAAAGGCACGGCGGCCCGCATATCGGGCACGCCCGCCGCGACGCGCCAGGTCACGGCTCCGCCGAAGCAGAAGCCGGTCATTCCGACGCGGTCCCCGCGCGCCCAAGGCAGCGAGCTCGCGTACGCGAGGCCGCTCTTGAAATCCTGTACGTGGCGCGCGGGAGCCGCCTTGCCGAGAATCCCGGGATTCGCGTCGAAGTCGTGCTTGGCGGTCCCGCCTTCGCGCGAGAGCAGGTCCACGGCGAGCCCGACGTAACCGGCCTTTGCAACGCGCCGCGTGACGTCCTCGATGTGGCGCGTGAGGCCGCGGTTCTCGTGGCAGACGAGCACGATGGGAAAGCGGCCCGTCTGAGCCGGCCGCGCGAGGTATCCGTCGAGGCGGACGCCTTCCCCGGGAAATTCGGCGATCCCCGCGACGATCGAGGGATCGTCGGGCGCGACCAGGGGCGCCGAGCTCGCAGAAGCCTTGCCGGCCGGCGCGGCTTGCGCCCGCGCCTCCAGCATCTGCGCCGCGAGCGCCGCGCCCGTGATGCCGGCGATCGCCTTCAGCGCCTCGCGGCGCGTGAGGCGCCCCTCCTCGTAGTCTTCGACCGCTTCCTCCACCAGATAGCGCTGCAGCTCGTTCATGTTCACCTCTCCTTGTAGAAAACCGGGGACAGACCACTATTTTCTCTAGCGCAAATGCGCAGGGAGGGGAAGCACCGAAAATGGTGGTCTGTCCCCGGTTTCATCGCGCCCCCAGCCAGGCTTTCGCTTCAGCGAGCAGCTTCTCGAGCGCCTCGCCACGCGCGGTCGGAAGGTTCGCATTCACGCGGGCGCCGTTCTTCGTCTGCAGATAGGCGAGATGCCGGTAGCCTTCCGGAAAGCGCGCGAGCAGCGCGGGGTCGAGCGAGATCTTCGCACCGGGATCGACCGGGTCGATGCGGTCCTTCTCGTAGATCACCGAGCGCCTCGCGATGCGCCACACGCCTTCGCGCTTCTCGACCCGGTCGAAGAAACGGCCGGTGCACACCGCGTCGACTTCGACGCCGTCGAGTTGCGAGCGCACGTTGATCGACATGCGGGTCTGCGCGATCGCGCGAGGGCCCTCGATTTCCGCGACGGTGCCGCCCAGGAAATGCTGCGAGCGCGATCCCTTTCTCCAGGACACCTCGCAGGATTCGACGAACGCGTCGAAGCTGCCGTCGAACCAGGTCGTGGTCATCGCGGCTCCGGGGTGTGCGGTCGCGCGCAGCTTGCCCCAGTCTCCGGTGTCGCGCGCGAGCGCCCAGCTCTGCATGAGCGCGGAAATCGCAAGCTGGTCCTGCAGATCCGGCATGCGCTCACTCGGGCTCGATGCCCGCCTTGCGAAGCAGCCCCGTCCATTTGGCGACCTCGGCGCGCACGAACGACTCGGTCTCGGCGGACGCCATGCGCAGGCTGCGACCGGTGCCCATCTCGAGGCGCGAACGCACGTCGGCCGAGCGCGTGGCGCGATCCACCTCGGCGCGCAGGCGCTCGACTATTGCGCGCGGCGTGCGTGCGGGGGCAAACAGGCCGAACCAGGTCTCCATTTCCAGGTCGAGCACGCCGGTTTCGATGAGCGTGGGAAGCTTCGGCATGGTCGGCGCGCGCTCGCGGCTCGACACCGCCAGAGCCTTGACCTGCCCGGACTCGACGTAGGGCCGGGTGGTCGTGGTGTTGTCGTAGAACAGATCCACGCGGCCCGCGAGCAGGTCCTGGTACACGGGCTGCGCGCCCTTGTAAGGCACCTTGACGATGTCGACTCCGGTGAGCGCGGCGATGATGGCCGCACCGATGTACTGCCCCGTGCCGGGACCGCTGGTACCGATGTTGAGCTTGCCCGGGTTCGCCCGCGCGAATGCGATCACCTCCGCGAGGCTCGCGAGCGGCAGGTCCCTGCGCGCGACCAGGGTGTAGGAGTGGCTGACCACGAGGCCTGCGGAAGTGAAGTCAGCGAGCGAATCGTAGCCGGGCTCCCGGTAAAGGCCCATGTTGAGCGCGATGTTCGAAAGCCCCCCGACGACGAGGTTGTAGCCGTCGGGGGCGGAGCGGGCGACGAGCTGCGTGCCGACGAGGGTGCCGGCGCCGGGGCGGTTCTCGACCACGAAGGCCTGCCCTGTCTGCTCGCCCAGCTTCTGCGCGAGCACGCGCCCCACCAGATCGAACCCGCCGCCCGGGGCGGAGGGAACGACGATGCGCACCGGGCGCGAGGGGTAATCCTGGGCAAGCGCGGCGGACAGCGCCGAGAAAGCGGCCAGGGCGCAAAGCGACCGGCGCAACCGCAAACTTCCGAAATTCGGCATGGCTTTCATATTAGAATACCGCGGCATTTTTCGCACACTCCCGATCCCGGACCCATCATTCGCAACGTTCGCCTGCCGCGCGTCTTCGTCGCCTGCGCTCTTGCGCTCGGCGAAGCCGCCGCCCCGCCCGCGGCCGCGACCAGCGATTTCCTCGCCGACATCACCGAACGCGGAAGCGCCGGCTGGGGCGCGGTGTCGCGTTTCGAGCAGTCGCCTTATCGCGGGGGCGGCGTGCGCATCGATCTGCTGCCTCTGTACCTCTACGAGGGGGAGCGCGTTTACCTGCATACCTACCGCGCGGGACTCAAATTCGATTTCGGGTCCGACAGGAGAGTGGCTGCCTTCCTTTCGCATCGCTTCGAGAGCTTTCCCGTGGAGCGCATCCCGGGGAGCCTTGCGGGGATGACCACCCGCGTTCCCGAAACCGATTTCGGATTGAGCTACGAGCAGCGCTTCGAATGGGGCAATGTGTTCGGCGAGGTCCTGCGCGACGCCTCGCACAATTCCGGCGGCACCGAATGGCGCCTCGGAGCCGGCACCGAGCGGCGGCGCGGGCGGCTGAAGCTCGCCCCGTATCTCATGCTCGCTGCCCGCAACGCCCGGCTCAACGACTATTACTATGGCGTGAGCCCCTCGGAGGCCACCGCGGACCGCCCCGCCTATCACCCGGGCGCCGGCGTCAACGGAACCGTCGGCCTGAACGCGCGTTACGACCTCACCGACACCTGGCATTTTCTCGCGGGCGTGTCCGCCACGCTCTGGGCCAGCGGCGTGCGCAAGAGCCCGATCGTCGAGGACCGCGTGCAGCTCGCGGCCTTCGGCGGCCTCGCCTACGAATTCACGCCGACGCCGATCAGGGACGATCGCGACCGCGTCCCGCTCACCTTCAAGGTCCTGCACGGCCGGTCCACCAATTGCAACCTGCTGCCGATCATGGAATTGCGCTGCAGGTCGATCAACACGGACGATCGCACGACAGTCGATTCCTTCGAAGTCGGGCGGCCCTTCATCGAAACTCCGAACGGCTGGCCGGTCATGATCGCCTGGTACGCCGGGCTGCTGCGCCACCAGGAGCGTGGGCTCCAGCCGGACTCCTGGCAGCTCAACGGCTACCTCAAGGCGTTCTACTGGGGCTTTCCCTGGAGCGGGCGCGTGCGCACCCGCATCGGCTTCGGCTGGGGCCTCTCCTACGCGCAGCGCGTGCCGTTCGTGGAAGCGAGGGACCAGGCGATGCGCGGCCGCAACACCTCGAAGCTGCTGCAATACCTCGATCCGACCGTCGACTTGAGCGTCGGCGACCTCATCGGGTCAAGGGAGCTGCGCGAGACTTACATCGGCCTGGGTGTCAGCCACCGCTCGGGAATTTTCGGAATGGCCCAGATCGTCGACAACGTGAACGGCGGATCGAACTACATCTACACCTACGTCGAGTGGAGGATGTGACTCAGCTTTCTTCCCGCCAGAAGCCGAGCGCTTCCTGCGCCGCCCGGTCGGAGTAGCTGAAGATCACGCAGTCGGCGGCAGCCGAGAAGCGGTAAGGCTCCCAGGGCGGAACGACGAAAACGTCGCGCGGGGCGAACTCGAGATGCGTCGCGCCGATGTGGACACTGCCCTTCCCATCGACGACGCAGTAGACCGCGCCGTCGGTGCTGCGGCAGTTCCGGCCCGCGAATCCTTTCGGCAGCCGCTGCATGAACGCAGCCACGGTCGGAAACGGGTCGCGGCCGGTGGCGGGGTCCCTGTAGCGCAGCTTCCAGCCGTGTGACGGATCGGGCTCGCCGCCCGTCGCCGATCTTTCCAGCGCTTCGAGCGTGCGCTCGTAGGGATAGGACAGGACCGCAGAAACGCCCGCGGGCCTCGGAACCGGCCGGGAATCTTCGGGATGATCCTCGCGGAAATGCGCGCCGAAGAGATTCGCGAAGGCGGTATCGAGGCCGTCCAGCCACACCACGGGCTTCGTGCCGAGATTGCCGTGATCGTGCCAGGTCCAGCCCGGCGTCACGACGAAGTCGCCCGGACGCATCGCGATGCGCTCGCCGTCGACCGCAGTATAGGCACCCTCGCCCTCCATGATGAAACGCAGCGCGTTGGGTGTATGGCGGTGCGTGGGGGCGTTCTCGCCGGGCAGGATCGCCTGCAGCCCGGCGTACAGGGTCGGTGTGATGAAGGTCGTTCCGGGCAGCATGGGGTTCTCGAGCATCAGCACTCGCCGCTCGGCCTGCTTAGCCGTGATCAGCTCGCAGGCGCGCATGAGGAGGGGCCGAGTGTCCTGCCAGCGCCAGATCGCGGCTCGAGCCGCGGTGCCGGGCGCAAGGCGCATCACCCGCTCCCATAGCGGCTTCATGTCGAGCGCGGCGATCTCGTTCGAGAACCGCTGCAGATCCGAATCGAGCATCATCGAAAATTCGGCAGCCATGTCGCGTCCTTTTACGCCGCCGAGAGCGCCTTGTCGAGTCGCGCGCGGTTGTGGGGTCGCGTCCAGTCGAGCTTCGGGATCTTCGGAACAATGCGGCTGGGGTTGACGCGGTCGATGCTGTAGTAACCGGTGACGATGTGATCGAGCTTCACCGTCTCGGATACGCCCGGAACCTGGTACAGATCGAGCATGTAGTCGTGCAGATTGCCGTAGCTCGCGAGCGGCCGCCAGGTGCACTTGAAAACGTGATGATAGGCGGCGTCGAAGCGCACCAGCGTCGGGAAAAGGCGCCAGTCGGCCTCGGTCAGCGTGTTACCGACCAGGTAGCGCTGGTCCGCCAGGCGCTGCTCGAGCGTGTCCAGCCCCGCGAACACCTTTTCCACGGCCTCGTCGTAGGCTGCTTGAGTCGCCGCGAAACCGGCCCGGTATACGCCGTTGTTGAGGTGCTCGTAGACGAATTCGTTGACGAGGTCGATCTCGCCGCGCAGCGCCGCCGGATGGTAGTCGCCCGGCTTCGCGCCCGCTCCGTCGAAGGCGCTGTTGAACATGCGGATGATCTCGGAGGACTCGTTGTTGACGATGGTCCGGGTCTTCCTGTCCCACAGGGTCGGCACGGTGCAGGTGCCGGTGTAGTCGGGCTTCGCCAGCGAGTACACCTGGTGCAGCCACTCGCAGCCGTTGACCTCGTCGCGGCTCGAGCCGGGAAATCCTTCGTGGAAGCGCCAGCCCTCCCTTCGGTCATCGGGACGCGCCGAGGAAATCGAAATCATGCCCTCGAGCCCTTTGAGCTTCCTGAAAATGAGCGTGCGGTGCGCCCAGGGACAGTTGTAGGCGATATAGAGGTGATAGCGTCCGGGCTCGGCCTTGAAACCCGACGCGCCGTCCGCGGTGATGAAGCTGCGGAACTGGCTTTCCGGGCGCACGAAGCGGCCGCCGACCTCGGCCGGGCGCCGGTCGGTCCACTTCCCGTCGATCAGCATGCCCATCAGATTTTCGCTCAGTCCACCTTGGCGCCCGAGATCTTCACGGCCTTCGCGTAGCGCTCGGCGTCCGCTTTGAGCAGCTTCGCCCATTCCTCTCCCGAAGCCCCGATAGGCTCGATGCCGAGATTCCTCATGCGCTCGGCGATGTCGGGGAGCTTCACCACCTGCGCGACGTCTGCACCGATCTTCGCGGTGATCTCTCGCGACGTTCCGTTGGGCGCGAACAGGCCGAAGGTCGGCGCGAAATCGAATCCGGGAATCGTCTCGGCGATCGCCGGCACGTCCGGCGCAAGCTCGGAGCGCTTCAGCGAATTGATCGCGAGGAGCTTCACGCGTCCCTCCTTCGCGTGGGCGGCGAGCGTCGGATATCCAGACAGCACCATGGGCACCTGCCCTCCGACGAGGGCCGGCACGCTCTGCCCCGTGCCCTTGTAAGGCACGTGGACCATGTCGAGGTTCAGCGACGCCGCCAGGTACCCCATGCACAGGTGATGCGTGCTGCCGATCCCCGAGGAGCCGTAGCTGTACTTGCCCGGCGAGGCCTTGACGAGCGCGATCAGCTCCTGGAAGGAATTGGCCTTGACCGAGGGATGCGCGGCGAGGAACAGCGGCGCGCGCGCGGTGAGCGAGGCGGGGATGAGGTCCTTGTCGGCGTCATAGGGAAGCTTGGTGTAGAGGAACGGTATGATCGCGTGGGTCGAATTGTCAGTCATCAGCAGCGTGTAGCCATCGGGCGCCGCTTTCGCGACGAACTCGGCGCCGAGTATGCCGTTCGCCCCGGGCTTGTTCTCCACGACGAACTGCTGGCCCCAGCGCTCGGACAGCTTTTGCCCGATGAGACGTGCGATCGTGTCGGGAAGTCCGCCCGGCGAATAGCCGACGACGACGCGCACCGGCTTGTCCGGATAGTTCTTGGTTCCTTGCCCGAACGCAGCCTGCGCGGCGAAAAGCGCCGCGAGCCCCAGCAGCCGGGCCGCCGCGCGGAATATCGAATGCATGATTCCCACCTCGCGAAACCTGAATTTTACTACTGCAACGGCCGCTAGTTCCCTTCGGCGGTCTTGGGCGCCGCCTGCGGGTTCCATTGGCCGCGGCGCATGCGGGTGATCTTCACCGTCTTGAACAAGCCGGCTTTGCGAAACGGCTCCTCGGCGGAGAATCTGTCGGCGGCCTCGCGGCTGGGCACGTTGATGATGAACACGCTGCCGGTGCGCGTCTTGCCGTCCTCGGCGAGCGTCCCGCCGGCGAGCACGACGATGTTCTTGTGTCGCTCCAGGTACCCGAGATGCGCCTCGCGCGTCGCGTCGCGGATCGCCTGCCCGTCGGGCCGGTCTTCGTTGACCATGATGTAGAGCATGTTCCTCCCGTGAAATCCATTCCCCTCAGACCATCTTCTCCGGCCGAACCCACTGGTCGAACTGCTGGGCCGTGACGTACCCCAGCGCGAGGGCCGCCTGCTTGAGCGTGGTTCCTTCCTTGTGCGCCTTCTTCGCGATCTCCGCCGCCTTGTCGTAGCCGATGTGCGGGTTGAGCGCGGTGACGAGCATCAGGGAATTCTGCAGGAGCTCGGCGACGCGCTCGCGCCGCGGCTCGATGCCCGCCGCGCAATGATCGCGGAAGCTCTCGGCCCCGTCGGCCAGCAGGCGCACGCTCTGGAGGAAATTGTGGATGATGAGCGGCTTGAACACGTTCAGCTCGAAATTTCCCGAAGCGCCACCGATATTGATCGCGACGTCGTTGCCGAGCACCTGGGCGCAGAGCATGGTCATCGCCTCGGACTGCGTCGGATTGACCTTGCCCGGCATGATCGAGCTGCCGGGCTCGTTTTCCGGAATCGAGATCTCGCCGATGCCGCAGCGCGGGCCGCTCGCGAGCCAGCGGACGTCGTTGGCGATCTTGGTCAGCGACGCGGCGATCGTCTTCAGCGCGCCGTGGGCGTTCACCAGCGCGTCGTTCGCCGCGAGCGCCTCGAACTTGTTGCGCGCCGAAACGAAAGGCAGTCCGGTCGCCTTTCCCAGCTCCTTCGCCACGCGCGCGCCGAACTCGGGATGAGCGTTGAGTCCCGTGCCCACCGCGGTGCCGCCCAATGCGAGCTCGCACAGATGCGTGAGCGAGGCCCGCACGTGGGCGATGCCGTGGTCGATCTGCGACACCCAGCCTGAGATTTCCTGCCCGAGCGTGAGTGGGGTCGCGTCCTGCAGATGGGTGCGCCCGATCTTGACGATGGCCATGAACGCTTCGGACTTCGCCGAGAGGGTGTCGCGCAGCGACGAAAGCGCGGGCATGAGCCGGTCGTGGATGGACTGAACGGCGGCGACGCTCATCGCGGTGGGAAAGACGTCGTTCGAGGACTGCCCGCGGTTGACCTCGTCGTTGGGATGCACGCGGCGCTTCTCGCCGCGCTCGCCTCCCAGGAGCTCGCTCGCCCGGTTGGCGAGCACCTCGTTCATGTTCATGTTGGTCTGGGTGCCCGAGCCCGTCTGCCACACCACGAGCGGAAACTCGCCGTCGTGCTTCCCGGCGAGCACCTCGTCCGCGGCGGCGGCGATGGCTTTCGCCTTCTCCTCGGGAAGCTCCTTCAGGTCTATGTTCACCCGCGCGCAAGAGCGCTTGACCAGCGCGAGCGCGCGGATCAGCTCCATGGGCATGCGCTCAGCGGAAATGCGGAAATTCTCAAGCGAGCGCTGCGTCTGCGCGCCCCACAGCCTGTCAGCGGGAACGCGGATCTCGCCGAAGCTGTCGTGCTCGATGCGGTAATCGGCCATCGTCAAATCCGGAAATGTCGCGCCGGAGCATGATATACCCGCATCGCAGACTCCCTTGATTCCTGGTTCATTTCTTTCCTCCCGGGCGCCTATCCTGTGATAATTGGCACAACATCGCGGCGCACCATGCACGCAACGCAGGTGCGCAGCTCCTAATACATTGATTTTGGGAAGAGATGACAGGCACCCGAGAGCGGGTGTCCAATATAGGGGACATTTCGGAAGTTAACTATACGTTAGGCGCCATACGTGCGGATCCGATTGAGCATCTTCCTCGTTCACTTTACGGTGAGTGCTGTTCTTTGGGTCTTGGCGATCCTCGACACGGGCGCCGTGTCCTTCTATTCGACAGTCTTCTTCTTTTTGTGGAATATCCCAGCCGTGTGGGTTCTGAAAGGGTTGGGTTTGTCAGCAATGATGGATTCTCTGGGCTTCACTTACGGCGGCCCCCTAATGGCGATCGGAATGCTGCTGCTCCTAGCGACCGCTCTGATTGCGTTTGCTTACGCCCGGAGGGCCGTTGGCGCCTAACAGCACGCCCCACCCGGAGCCTCTGAAGCGGCGTACCTTGTCGCATTTATCGTACCGTCGGCCCGGTGGGCGTGAACGTTAGACGGCAGATCTATGGAGCGTCGAGTCACCTATCAAGCACTGGTGATCTGCGGAACGGCGGTTTTTTTCGTCTGGTTCCTCTTGCCATATCTTTTGTCTGAACCGACTAGCGTCGTTTCGACTTTGATGGATCGTCCCAAGTCACCCCCGATACTGTGGCAAGTCGCCATTTGGTCTTCTGCGGGCCTCCGGCTTATCTCAACCGCGGGGCTGCTACTATTCAGAAACTGGGGACGTATGGCGTTTGTTGCATGGTTGATCCTCAATGTTCTCGGGCCGATTGTTTTCGGTCCAGGTTCAGCTACCTCGCCTTCGTTTGACGCAACACTAGGTTATGCATCATCCCTGTTGGACGGCGCCACTCTTGCACTTTCATTCACCCAACCGAACCGATCGCGTTTTGCGGCGCATACTGCCGTCTAACAGCGCGCCCCACCGCGACGGGCGAGAAGCGTTGCACTTCGATCAATCATCTCGCGCGCCCGCGCGTGGGCGCGAACGTTAGACGGCACATATGGCACGCGTCCCGCTAGGGACCTAGCTGGCTTGATGCCCCACGATGGACACTACAAACATTCCACTCGCGCTCCGAGTCATGGCGGGCTCCCTTGGTACGCTGGCTCTTCTTGTCGCGTGGTTCGTTTACGAGACAGAGGAAAAGCGCCTTC